>CAYWSF010000024.1:1934-12862 GCA_964460725.1 uncultured Desulfosporosinus sp. | reverse complement strand
TCGCGAGCTTGAAGTGCATCACACATTTTTGACCGTATCTTCCGTTTTATTTGATGCCGTTTTAGCTATCGGAGGCAGCAATCTAAATAAGAAGTTTGAGCAAGACGCCACTAATTTTGTCAAAGAAGCTTTTAGGCACTATAAACCAATTGGCGCACTCTATGCAGGTGAAAAATGGCTGCAAGGGGATAACATGGCAAACGGGAGCGGAGTTGTCGTAAATAAAAATAACGGAAAATTTATGGATCAATTCTTAGCTTCCATTTCAGCTCATCGCCACTGGAATAGAAATGTAACTTAGCTTTTTAAGGGGCTGCGGCTAATGTGCAGCCCCTTAAGTGCCAGAATTTCATTGTCAATATTAAACGCAGAGAAACCGCAGAAATTTAATGATTTCCTGCGGTTTCCAGCGGTTTTGGCTCATTAACTATGAGCGTTACTCGACATTGATGAAAGGAACAGCGCCGCCGGTAACATTCGGCATTTTGCCATCCCATTTATCAATGGCTTTAATCTGAGCTTCAATTTCTCTTAGTTTAAGAAGGTCAGCAGAAACTTCTTGTTTTTGGAGTCGGAGAGATTCGGCTTCAGCTTTAGCTGATTCTATTTTTTGCTTGGCTTCGATTTCGATTCTCTGCAAGTCGAGATTAGCTTTTAAAGCTTGCTGCTCGGCAACTTGTTTTTGCTCAATCGCGTTGTTGAATTCCTCGCTGAATTTAAATTCTGTAATATTAATTTCATCAAGAACCATAAAATAAGTGGATAATTTCACAGAAAGATTTTCTTTGATTTTAGAACTGACTTCGGATCGTTTGGAGATCAGCTCCTCCGCAGTGTATTGGGCGGTTACCGCTTTAACTGCCTCGCCGATGAAGGGATCAACAATGCGCTCTACATAAGCTAAACCTACATTTTGATAAAGATTATTCGCTGTATCAGGGGCAACGTGAAAGTTAACAGCAACGGTTGTACTGACATTTTGTAGGTCTTTTGAAGCGGCTGTTTGTTCGGATTGAGATTTTTGGACTCGTACATCAGCTTGAACGACTTTTTGTATGAAGGGGATTATAATATGGATCCCTTCATTCAAAACCACCGGGCGGACTGCCCCTAATTGCAAAACGATACCTCTGTGACCTGCATTCACGATTACAAAAGAATTTAATAGGACAAAAATAGCTAGCAGAACCACAATGACAATCCCAATAAGTCCTTTACTAACTTTCATTTTAGGCATCATATTAACAACTTTTTCAGAATCCATTCGCATCCTCCTCTCTCCCACTTTGAATACACCTTAATATGTAATGGCTCCTCTTGTCAAGGCGCAATTTTTGGGGGTTTTCAATGGGAACATTTTCGAGCATGAAAAAAGCACCGCCGCAGGCGATGCCGTGTATTGAGCAGCAAGGTTTAATGATGATGTTCACCCTGATGATCACAGGTAACATTGCTATCCTCAAGATCACCGTTCAGATATTTTTCAAGAACTTCTTCACATTTACCGGATGCTCCCTTTATAACCTCCAACCCTTGCCCTTTCAGCGCATTAAACATTGGTTGTCCTACTCCGCCGGTAATGACCAGAGATACTCCTTCTGTCAGTAATAAACTGGAAATGCCCGCATGATTATGCTGTAAAACTTCGCTGCTGAGCTCTTTCTTATCAACCATTTGATTGTTTTCCACCGTTACGATCAAAAAACTCTTACTCTTACCAAAATGTTGATTCAGCATTTCCCCATCTTTAGGCATTGCTATTTTCATTAAAATCACACTCCAAATCTTTTTCATTATTATCCGCAGCCATTATTTCCCCTAACCAACGATACTGCACCCTATAAAACTACCCGTTCTTAGAAATTCAACATCGTACCTGCCGATGCAAAAGTAAACGCCTCTGGAAATTCAGCCGCCAGCTTACTTATCATAGGTAATCCTGTACAGTGATTAGCAGCCAAACAAGTCAAGTCAAGTCCTTTGAGGTATTTAATCGTCTGTTCTTTCTGATTCGGACCGGCCGGAGCGAGATGGGTGCCACCAATAATCGCTCTAACTTTGGTTGTGCCCGTTACTCGTTTCGCATGCTCGATAATGTTTACCAAACCAGCATGCGCACAGCCAAGAAGTATAACCAGTCCTTGGTCTGTTACATAAAAAAGACTAAAATCATCCGGAATACTATCTTGAACGGTTTTCCCTTCCTTAATCGCCACCATCGCTTCATCAACCTGTTCAAATTTGGTATTCCGAGGGATTTCGCCGCTTAACCAAAGTCCCGGCCTCAATTCTACAGGTTCCTTATGCCATTGGAAATCAGCTCCGGCGCTCGCCAGTTGTTCCAAACAAAACGGCACTCCGATATATCTATCCCTTTGCCCTTGTAAGCCCCGTCCATAGTGCCCCATAAACAAGTCCGGGTGAGCGTACACCGGTATTCTTCCCCGATATTGCAGAAACTTTAAAAGCCCTCCGGTATGATCAAAATGTCCATGGCTTAAGACTACTCGATCAACTTGCCGAAGATCGCACCCTAAAACCTGAGCATTATTAATAATGTTCCCCCGTTCTCCTGTGTCGAATAGTATTAGCTCATCCCCAAAATCCAAGAACATTGACAAACCCCACTCAGATAAGATCCTTGGAACCCCTACCGTGTTTTCTAATAAAATTGTTACCTTTAACTTCCGCATTGAAATTCCTCCAAAAATCCCTCCAAACGTGAGGCCTTATTTATAACATAAATAACAGGCATATCCCTTGCTGCTTTTATTGCCTCGAAATGTTGTTATCATCTTATTGATTATTGACATATGCCCTTACCACTTTTATTATAAATAATTCCGAACATATGTCAATAAACATTTCGAAATATTCAATTTGTATTAACCAGAAATGCAAAAAAGCTTTGAAGCTAACTTTTATATCATTAGATAGATATATCGTAAGTCTTGCCTCAAGGCTTTTGTCGATGGCTTTATCGCTATTTCACTATTATCGCCTATTCCACGTCGCTCTTTAAACTATTTTAATTTTTTTGCCTTTTGGGTCTCCTTTAAAGGCTTCAATTGCATGTTCCCATGCTTCCAGCCCGATATCCTCATTATAGTATGAAGAAACCTCGTTCAAATGGGCCAATGCAATCTTGCCGGTCATAAGAGCATCATCATTGGTTACATTTGTATGCGAATCAACTAACCCGTGCTCCAATTCAATATTCATGCCTTCCAAATACTCTTCCGAAGTAAATCCCACTTTGCTGAAATCAATACCCAGTTTGTCCGCAATTTCCTGCGCTTCGGCTAACGTAAATTTTTTCATTATTCCACCCACTTTCTAACTTTCTTAGTTATTTCTTATCTTTCCTTATTTTTTCTTATCTTTGTTAAAGCACTTGTTAAAGTAGAAGACATGATCGAGGCTAACATATTACCATAAGTGCCGTAAAACCCGCCGACTCAAATTACATTACCACTCTCCTTGTACTATAGCATACTTATGGTCAACAGCGAAATCCGGTTTATCAAAATAATTAAACACTGTGCCAAAGGTAGGGTCAACATTAAGCCACCTGTCTTCTTCCGGTACATAAACCTGATTCCAGGCATGGTCGCCCCGGCTCGACCAACTATATCCCAGACCGGTAACCAGGCGGACCTTCAACCCCACTGCCCGGCACATAGATACATAGAGACTGGCATAATCGAAACAAATACCCTTGCGGGTGTTAAAGGCAACGAGCGAACCCGAATCAATTCCGCTGGGGTCTCGGCTGAGCTGAGCCGCTTTTTGTTCATCATATTTTATATTCTGGGTGATCCACCGGTAAATCAAATACGCTTTCTGACGGCTGTTCTGCTCACTGCCCACTACCCGGCGTGCGGCAGCGTCGATTTGCGTGTCAGATTTAACTGCTTCATCCAAAGTTACGCCATTAAAATAGGTTATCACCCGTCTTTGACTCGAGTCTGTAACCGCATTCGATTCTGAAACCGCATTCGGGTCTGAAGCCTCATTTTGTTTGAAATGATCATTCACCAGTACCGGTATTTTTTGGGCCAAATTGGAGTTAAGGATAGGGGAAACCGCATTTTTATAGATAAACTGATAGCCGCTCGACTCACTCATCATCTGAGTTAAACCTGGGGTGGGGAAATAATAAGCATAGAAAGTCAGCAGCAATGCAGAAATAAAAACCAGCAATGCCGCCCGGGGTATCTGGGCCAAAGCTCCGACAATCCGTCCCAGACCGCTGCCAATGCGCATGAACAGCTTATACAAGCGATTGGCCAGAGAACCTAATACAATATTGTAGAATGGATGGGTAATAAGTCCGATCAGACCGCTGAACAGCCCAACCATTAAAGGTACCACTACAATGTATATGAGTATATCGTGCCCGAATAATAGGATCCGAATTTCCTCCGGAATCCAATTATAAATCTGGGCGAATGGTCCGGTATCATGTTGAAAGAAAATCCCTCGGGTCAAATAGATGGCCAGGAATAGTACCGATATAAACTCCAACCCATTACACAAAGACCACAAAGAAAGTCGGATTTTCTCGCGGGAAAACCTGGTAAAAGTCCCCATGACTACGGGCAGTATAAATATAGCTATTAATATTAGGTTCAAAAAGTCTGCTTTCAACATCAGAATACGCCTCACAAATGCCTGCTTTATTTGAACTTCCAAATAAAGTGTTTATGTTAGAATACCACCACTTAAGCTTTTCATCAAATGTAACAAGGGAATGGATTATTCCCTCCAAGACAGGAAAAAAATCATGCGGCAATGTTGACTATAAATCCAAGGACGTGTAATATTTAACCATAAACTGAATCCGGATTCAGTTTATAAAATTTTTTGTTCACATGGAGTTTTGAAAATGGTCTACAAAAAAACCGATAAAACAAAAAAAAAGCAGCAATTACGCAGCCAAAAGATTATTAAATCCGTTCGGGAAATTTTAGCGGAAAAAGAAATGGATAAGGTTTCAATTAAATCCATTGCCCAAAAAGCCGGGATCGCTACCGGTACCTTCTATCTTTATTTTGCAGATAAAGAAACCTTGATTGATACGGCCATTCAAGAAATTTATCATGAGCTCCTCGATCATATAAAAAAAGAAAGGGGGCAATATACAAATAGATTTGATAAGCTTCAAGTTACTATGAAAGTTTGTATTAAATTTTTTCTTAAAGAAAAGCAGCTGGCAAAAACCCTCTTGGTGGATTTCCCTTCAAAAAATACAACCCTAAACTCAAAGTTTATGGATATTGAAAACGACTTGATCCGACTCACTAAAATCGACTTGGACGAGCTTGTTGAGCAGCAACTAATTCCAAACCAAGACACTCAGGTTAGTGCATGCGCCTTCGTCGGGGCTTTCCGCGAAGTCATTTTGTCGTGGATTACCAATGGTGAACCCCTTGATACGGAACTTGCTCAAAAAACACTTATTGACTATAACATGCGCGGTTTAGGAAGATATTCGATTTAAATCAAATGAGGAAGAATAGAAATGGATTACATTTTAATCAATTCTTTGCAAGTAGACTATGTTCAAGATAGGCATGTATCCCCAGCTCTCAAAGATATCAGCCTATCTCTGCCTCAGGGAAAAATTGGGGCTATAATCGGACCTTCCGGATGTGGCAAAAGCACACTCTTGAATGTTTTAGCGGGGCTGAATAAGAACTACAAAGGGCATGTTCTCCTCCATGGCAAGCCGCCGCAAGAAAGCCATGAAACAGCTTTAATCCTGCAAGAATATGGACTTTTACCTTGGAAAACAGTCGGGGATAACGTTAGATTAGGACTTCAGATTAAGGGGGGGACCTCAAAAGAAAATACAAAGAAAGTGGAAGAGATTATAAGCAGATTAGAACTGCAGGATCTCAAAAACCGTTTTCCGATACAATTAAGCGGCGGACAACGGCAAAGAGTAGCTATTGCCCGCTCACTTATCCTGCAGCCGGAACTTCTTTTGATGGATGAGCCCTTTTCTTCACTTGATGCCCTAACAAGGGAAGAGATGCAGGATCTATTACTTGATATATGGAAAGAAACGAATCTCACTATTCTGATCATCACGCACAACATCGAAGAGGCTGTTTTTCTTGGACAGAAGATTTTTGTCATGTCGGCATCCCCGGGAATAATTATTCAGGAAATTGAAAATCCGCTTGCCGGGGACTATTCGGCACGCGGGAAAGTGGAGTTTTTGGAAATGTCCAATCGGCTGCGTTTAAGTTTGAGGGGAGGGACGGCGTTTGCGCTTAAAAGGGTTAGCTTATAAAGTTCTCTATATTATAGCTGCCGTCATTTTTCTAGGCGCGGCCTGGCAGGTCTTAGCGATGCTTCTTAAAACTCCTGCTTTTCCGCCGCCTAAAGAAGCCCTGATAACCTTAAGCGAACTTTTGAGCAGCGATCTGATACCGCATTTAAAAGTCAGTTTTTATCGGATCGGAGTCAGCCTGGTTGTTGCGACCGCATTAGCCGTCCCGTCTGGACTTTTTTTGGGAAAAAACGAAAGAGCGGATCAGGTCTCTGCTCCTTTGATTTATCTCACCTTTCCTATTCCCAAGGTTGTGTTTCTGCCAATTTTTATGATCCTTTTGGGGATCGGTAACATTTCGAAAATTGTCTTGATTACATTAGTTGTATTTTTTCAGATTTTGGTGATGACGCGGGATGCCGCTCGGAATGTGCAAAAAGAATATGTCCTTTCCGTAAAGTCTCTGCGTGCTACCGAACTGGAACTTTACCACCATGTATATTTTCCGGCCTGCCTGCCGGCGATTTTTACCTCTCTGAAAATCGGCCTGGGATCAGCTTTAGCCGTTCTTTTCCTAGTCGAAACTTACGCGACTCAAGAGGGAATCGGCTACTTTATCATGAATTCCTGGAGCAGCTTAGCCTATGATCAAATGTTTGCCGGAATAATTGCAATGTCACTGATGGGATTCTTTCTTTACCTGCTTTTTGACGCATGTGAGAAAATAATGTGCCCTTGGGTGAATCCCTAAGGGGGAAGCAGGAAGACGGTTCTTCTGCTTCCCAAACAACGGGAACTTTCAACGAAACTTTCGAGGAAACTTTTAACGATACTTTTAACGATACTTTTAACGATACTTTCGAGGAAATACGAGAGTTTGAAAAAATCCAAAACATAAAAGGAGGTTACTGTTACTAGACGAAATATCCAAAAACAAATATTGCAGCAACCAAAAATATATTGCAGCAACCGAAAATAGTCCTTGTGGCGAAATCGGATACGAAGAATCAGGAATAATCAGGAATAATCTCAGTCTGGGTATATTCGTCCATATTTTGAGTAGCAGGTACTAAAAAAGTCCTAATTTTGTCATCCTGAACGTAAGTGAAGGATCTTAAAGTTACTGTAATTACAAGATTCTTCGGCAATGCCTCAGAATGACAGGACACTTATTTAAATGACAGGGCACTTATTCAGTGGCCTGAACAAAAAAAGGAAGGTATTCAAAATGCGTTTAAAATCATTTATCTCTGCTTTATTAGCAATCACTCTCTTTTCATCTTTGTTAACCGGCTGTGCGCAAGATAATTCAGCTAAACCTGAGAATAATGCGCAAACTGAAATTTCCACCTTAAAAATTGGCTCCTTAACCCTTGAAGAAAATTTACCGTTACTCGTTGCTGAGAAAAATGGCAGTTTTCAGAATGAAAATGTAAAGGTTGAACTTATTCCTTTTCAAAGTCCTGTTGAACTGCAAAGCGCATTCCAATCAGGTGATCTTGATGGAATTATAACGGACATAATGATTGCTGCTATGCTGCAAAGTTCAGGGATAGATTTGGGTGTAACATCGATAGCGCTTGGTGCAACCCCTCAGGAAGGACGTTTTGCGATTGTTGCTTCGTCAAATAGTGATATCAAAGGGGTACAAGATTTAAAAGGAAAAAGTATTGGCATTTCCAACAACTCCATTATCGAGTATGTGACGGATGGGCTTCTTAAACAGGGAGGGGTTGACCCCGCTGAGACAAAGAAAACTACAGTGGCCAAACTCCCTGTTCGAGTCGAAATGCTTTTGAGCAATCAAATTGATGCTATTGTTGTTCCTGACCCGCAAATTACCTATTTAGTTTCCAAGGGGGCTAAAATCATTGCTGAAGACAGCCAAGGAGAAAACCTATCTCAATCCGTTATCTTGATGAAAGCAGATGCGCTTAATACGAAAACACAAGCAATAACCAACTTTTATAAGGCTTATGCCAAAGCAGTGGAAGATATAAATCAAACTCCGGACCAATATAAAGATTTACTCGTCAAACATGTAAATGTACCGGAGAGCGTTGTGGAAATTTATCAGGTGCAACATTATTCTAAGCCTCAACTACCCGGCGAGAACGAATTTAACAACGTTATTTCCTGGTTAAAAGATAAGAGCTTACTGAAGAATGAAGTGCCCTATCAAGGTTTTGTTAAAGCTGGATTTTATTAAAATAATATTTTTTACTAATTTTGTGAATTATAAAAACATACCTCTACAATATACCTCTTACAATATGCCTTCAACATGCCTTCCTGTAAGGAAAGTCTAAACCCCGGCTCAAGGCTGACATCATTTCAGAAGAGGTGGCGCACACATGGACATGGATAGCATATTGCAATTTTTAAATCCGCATAACCCTGTATTTTATTTTGTTATTGCCTGGGCAGTTATGTGGAGAGGCATAGCCCTTTGGCATGCTGCCCGCAACAGACAATTGGTCTGGTATATTGTCCTACTATTGGTCAATACCGTTGGGATTCTGGAAATCATCTATCTTATTTTCTTCAGAAGAAAAAGATAGGGATTACTTACCTTGTAGTTCCCGACTGTCAACTACAATAATCCGCAATTATCGAGAAAACTGAATAGCCGAAAAAGATTGGCGATAGCAGGCAAGGGCTGTCGCCTTTATTTATGCAGATCATTTGCTTAATCCGCAGGTATCATGTATTCATCATAAGAAGAAGTAATTTCTAACTCCAAAAAGCAGAGGCACTTTACATCATGCCTCTGCTTTTTTAAATTACCTGTTTCCAAGCCTCCAATATTTCTGCGTCCGTACACTCCTTGGAGATAATTGCTTGCCCGATCCCCTGCGGGAGAATCAGGATTTTTCGACCGCCCCGGTTTTTCTTATCCGCTTGCATTCGTTGCAGCAAGACCTCAAGGTGTAATTTAGCGCTCGTAATCTCTGCAATTCCGGTCGGCAGCCCGTAAATGTCCAGCAAGCGTTTAATGCGCTTGACCTCAGTCATACTCAGGAGCCCTTTGGCGTGTGCCAGATAAGCAGCCGCCACCAGGCCGATGCTCACTCCCTGGCCATGGGTCACCCCGCGATAGTTCATCTCTGTTTCCAGGGCATGCCCGAAGCTATGTCCCAGATTCAGCAAGGCGCGTATCCCTTGTTCCCGTTCATCCTGCGAAACGATCCTTACCTTGACCCCAGCGGAACGAGTCACCATTTCGCGCCAAAGTAAGGGATCACGTTGTTTTATACCCTCTTCCTCTCTTTCGAAAAATTCAAAAAGGTCGGGATCGGCAATCAAGGCATGCTTGATGCTTTCTGCTAAACCATTTTCTACTTCTTCCCAAGGCAAACTTTCCAGGGTTGTGAAATCCGCCCATACCGCGCAAGGCGGATAAAATGCTCCCAGAATATTCTTGCCGGCCGGATGATTGACAGCAACCTTTCCGCCAATACTGCTGTCTACTTGCGCCAATAACGTAGTCGGGACTTGAATCAAGCGTATTCCACGCATGAAAACGCCGGCAAAGAAACCGACCAAATCCCCGATTACTCCGCCTCCCAGAGCTATCACAAGCGTATGCCGATCAGCACCACAGCACAAAGCGGCTGTTGTCAGCTGACTCATGCGTTCCAGCGACTTTTCCTTTTCGCCGGCAGGGATGAGCAATGCATTTACGCGATAGTCCAGCAGGCCTTTCTTCAGACGCTCCCCATAAAGATCCCTGACAGTATTATTTGAGATGATCAGAATGTCCTCCAGATCTTTAAATTGAGAATGAATAAATGCGCCCAACTCTTCCAGCGGTGCTCCCAAAAACACCGGATAGGGCCTTTCTCCCGCAACTTCAATCTTTTGCTGCTCTGCCAAACTCACTGTCATCCATCCTTCCTAGCCATGTCAAAATCTCGTTCACTACTTGATCTATGTCTTTTTCAGACGTATCCACCGTATAGTCGGCTTGAGCGTAATATTTTTGCCGTTCAGCCCATAATTCTTCAATCTCTTCTCTTGGGCCCTTGAGCAGCGGGCGGTCATTTCTATGTCCGATTCGGCTCAGTATGGCATCAAGCGTGGCATACAGGCTGATTACAACCCCATTCCGAGCTAAAGCCTGCCGGTTAAGCGGGTTTAATACGGTCCCGCCTCCCGTGGCAATTACGACACGCTCCAGCTTACTGAGCCGGGCTACCACGATACTTTCCTCTGAACGAAAACGGGTCTCCCCATGCCGCCGGAAAATTTCAGTTACACTCAGGTCTGTAACTTCACCAATTACATTGTCCGTATCATAAAAATCCCAAGCGAGTGCCTTAGCCAAACGCTTGCCGACTGTGCTTTTGCCGCTTCCCATAAATCCAACCAGAACGATGTTGTTTTGCATGGAGATCACCCCTTTTTCGATGTTCGATGTTCGTGGTTCGAGGTTCAATTTAAAATCTAAGTTTTACATATTTGCTTAGCTCATTAGCTTACCTGCGGTGCCATAGTTAGAACTCTGCCTTAAGTAAGTAATCTTTATAGGCATCCCAGGCTGCCTGTAATTCCCTAAAGCTGTCTGCTGGGAATTTTTCCAGTACCGCTTCCGCAATCACCCAAGCAACCACATGTTCCAAAACCACCAAAGCAGCCGGCACGGCAC
>CAYWSF010000024.1:0-1834 GCA_964460725.1 uncultured Desulfosporosinus sp. | reverse complement strand
GCAATCACCCAAGCAACCACATGTTCCAAAACCACCAAAGCAGCCGGCACGGCACAGACATCCGAGCGTTCCACACTGGCCTTGGCCACCTCTTTTGTTTCCAGATTTACTGTAGCAAGTGGTTTATACAGGGTGGGGATTGGTTTCATCACTGCCTTCAGGACAATGGGTTCCCCGTTGCTCATTCCCCCTTCGATTCCTCCCGCATTGTTGGAGGTCCTGGCAAAGCCTTGCCCCTGACGAAAAATGATTGGATCATGAACTGACGATCCCATGCGCTCCCCAGCTTCAAAGCCCAACCCAAACGAAACGCCTTTCATGGCCTGGATCGAGAGAACTGCCTGGGCCAGTTTGCCGTCTAACTTGCGATCCCACTGTACATGGGAACCTAGTCCTGGAGGGAGATTGTGAACCTGAACCTCTAATAGTCCGCCCAGGGATTCACCCTGTTCCCGGGCAGCAAGGAGCAGTTCCCCGATCTTTTGTTCGGCCGCCGGGTCACCCACAGACCATTCCGACAGTTTTACCCGCTGCCAATACTCACTCCCGTCGGTATACTCCGCATGAACACCGCCTACAGCGAGAACATGCCCGCGGATCGCCACCCCAAGGGCAGACAGCCCTTGTCTGACAATGCTACCGATTGCCACCCGCATGGCCGTCTCCCTGGCACTTGCCCGCTCGAGAATATTGCGCACTTCGGTACGATATTTAAGTGCGCCGCTCAGGTCGGCATGGCCGGGCCGCGGGGTCAGCACTTTCCTGCTCTCCAAATCAGCCTCTTCTCCCCAAGCCATGACAGCAGCCCAGTTTTCCCAATCGCGGTTTAGAATTTCCAAAGCCAGCGGTGCTCCTGTGCTTAAACCGCCGCGCACTCCGGAAATGAATTGTACCTGATCCTTTTCAATCGCCATACGCCCGCCGCGCCCAGGGCCTTGCTGACGCTTACTTAAAGCTTCATCGATTACATGCTTGGAAATTCTTATTCCCGAGGGAAGGCCTTCGATGATTCCGATTAATTTTTGGCCATGTGATTCTCCTGCCGTTAGAAAACGCACTGCTTTGCTTCCTCCCTACTCCGCCGAACCTCAGTATTGGTTCACCTTCTACTAATTACTTTCTCTAATCCGCATTCCTACCGGAGCAACAACAACGCTCCGGCACTCCCCCAATGAGTTTGTCAGGGTGATCGTTGTTCCGACACTTCTCCCTAAAGCATTAAAAACTAACTTGCCTTCTTTATCCCCAGCGGGTCCAAGAAACCGTATCCCATCCTCCAAATAAACATCCTTCACCCTTGTACCCTGGCGAAAGATCTGATAATGATGATCCCCGGTCTGGTAATAAAACCTGATCATGTACCAGTTATTCTCCGCCAGCGCAGCTTGCCGCACATCCCTGATTTCCTCTAGCAACTGGGTAGTTGCCGAGGACAGATGCTGCTGTTCAAAATGTAGCGGAAGCTTAATCAGGATCAGGAAACCTGTGCCCGACAAGAGAAGCAGCACAAGCAATATTTCCAGCAGCGTATATCCCCGCTCCTTGGCCTTAATTCCCATTCCGTTCATTTCCATCCTCTTCCTCTAACTTTAAGCTAAATCTACTATGAACACGACACAACTTTCTGACCGCCGCAGCGCAACGGTCAACACCGCTCCCTGCCAAAACCGTTTTCTGCTAATGTCACATAAACTTTACGCTTAAGACAAGTCAGGACAGTTCCCTGTACAATGCCTGCCGCATCACCTCAACGGGAGCCTGGCCACCCAGCCAAAATTCCCAGGCCAAAGCCCCTTGGTAAAGAAGCATATCCAAACCGTTCAGCGTCCGGCAC
>CAYWSF010000023.1:0-12985 GCA_964460725.1 uncultured Desulfosporosinus sp. | reverse complement strand
AGGTAAACTTTGCATAAATATTTTGTTTATTTAAAGCTTGCCGAAGCCGGCTCTAAATAAGTCAAGATAAACTCTTTTGCCACGGATGACCTTGCTTTCAAATAGCACAATTTCCGTCACCATGTACTCACCGAGCATCTTTGAACGCACAGCCGAAAGGTCAATCTTATCGAGTATTGGACGAGAAGCCAGGGATATATGCGGCTTGAACTTTCGTTCATCTAATTTGAAGCCATTACTTTTGAGTTCATGATGGAGGTCCTGTTTCAGTCGCTCCAGTTCCTTTAAACTTCCACTGACGGCTGTCCATAAGGTATGGGGTTTTTTAAGCGAGGGAAATGCCCCTATTCCGGTAATACTTAAATTGAAAGGCTTGTAGTGACGCACTACTATTGACATGGTTTCTGTGAGAGCTGCAACCTTATTAGGATCTATTTCGCCTAAGAATTCTAAGGTTATATGAAAATTATCCGGTGATTTCCAGAAACCATTTATGCCAAGCTGTTTTAGATCTGATTGTAACTTCAGCAGAGCCTGTTTAATTTCAACAGGCAGATCAACTGCAATAAATAACCGCATAAACACTTTTCTCCTTAGTTAGCGTTCACATTTGCATCATTTTATATTATTTTATATAAACGCCTCATAATTGTAAACTGTTTTTACCAATTAGTGAGTATGATAAAGGAATATTTCCATTCTAAAAACGACAAAAGAATAAATATAGAGGACGTAATCCAGACCATAATTATTATAAATACAATAACTCCCGAAACTGTACATGAAAGCCGAGTAATAGATTTTTCAAATTAGATTCAAAAAAATCAAAATGAATGATAACATTAGAATAAGTTCGTAATCTGCAACCTGCAATAGGCTGCAGAAAAATGTTTAAAAAACATCAGTTCAAAGATAAAATTTCGTATAAATAGCCAAAGAATTTAGAATAAAATTAATCTTAATGGAGGATTTGATTGTGATAGAAGAAGTATATCCAAGTATTTTCAAGAATGAAATATGCTTACCTAAAAACCCCTTAAAAGCGATCAATAGTTACATCCTCAGTTCTGAGAATAAAAATTTAATTATTGATACCGGCTTTAATACAGAAGTTTGCCAGACTGAGTTAATGAGTGGCCTGGAAGAACTAAATATTGATTTAACTAAAACTGAGCTCTTTAACACCCATATGCATGTCGATCACACGGGTCTCTCTCCCGTTCTTAAAGAACACGGCGTACAGACAATTTATTTTAGTCAGCTGGATGGAGATATGTTTAATAATTCCAGCCGCAAAGGACACCTGCCTCAAATAGTCCGCGAATTTAGTGAATTATGTGGCCTTACAAGCGACAAGCCTTTTGACAAAGGTTTTGGGAGACGTCTGGATAAACCGCTGGAATTCATTCCGTTATCTGAAGGTAACGAAATAGTTATCGGGGAATATCGCTTTGAAGTTGTGGACATTCCCGGCCACACTCCGGGACATCTCGGCTTGTATGAAAGAAAACATAAGCTGTTTTTTTGCGGAGACCATATATTGGATGAAATTACCCCTAATATAACATTCTGGGGATTTGAGCAGGATATTTTGGCTACATATTTGACCAGTCTCAAAAAAATATACAACTATGACATTGATTACTTATTCACAGGGCACAGAAAAATTATCAGAGATCACCGGCAAAGAATCAATGAGCTTTTGGTCCACCATGATAAACGCCTCAAAGAAGTTTTGACTATATTAAAAGACGGTCCAAAGACAGCCTCTGAAGTGGCTTCTTATATGACTTGGGATATCGACTATAAGGAATGGGATGATTTCCCAAGCTCACAAAAATGGTTTGCCGCCGGAGAAGCCCTGTCTCATTTGGAACATTTACTCCATACCGGACTCGTTGGCCGAAATAATAAAGATGGCAGACATCTTTATGAGCGGCTTTAAGATTCCGCTATTGATGGGCTATTGATCCAATTCACATATTGACCTACCTTTAACTGAGAAGGGGCTAGGAATTATTGTTTCTAAACCTGATTATTTCAAAGCCTTATTAGCCAATGGACCAGATAAATGAAGCGCACAGGTTATCCCTCCAATAGACGATAATATTTCGGAAGTGTATTGTTGCATTGATTTGGGTTTTTAGCAAAACAAGTACATTTTGGCCGGCCTACAGCTTTATGCATTTTAAGCCACACTTCTTTAATGTCATCCGTTAATAGGTTTCCATATCTGTGTTCTAAAAAGTCGCAGGGACCAAAGTTACCGGCCGTATCCACATAGCTGTGCTGCGAACCGGCACCGCAGCCGAACTGATCAGCCGATTCAAAATAGGGAAAAACTGAGGCCTTCGGATATTGTAGATCACCATTCAAGGTAATATGCAGGTTTTTCAGGTCCTTTTGTTCGCTTAAGGAGAGAAGTGCTGGGTTTGAGCCGGATAATTTCCCACAGGGGAGGGGTTCAAGAATTCTCATCTCGTCTATTCCCTCCTGCCTTAACATTTTTGCCAGTGCCAAGATTTCTCCGCTTGCCATTAATTCTCGTGTACAGACAGTTTGACTCATGGTATACAGCCCTGCTTTCTTAGCATTCCTAATCGCTTTGAGGGAATGATCATATGCTCCCGGATAGCCTCTCATTCTGTCGTGCTTCTCCTTATGAATTGAATCAAGGCTGAAGGCGATGCCGAATAATCCGGCTGATTTCAGTCCGACCGCCCGCCCCAAGGTCAAACCATAACCGGTGGAAAATACCAGGGACATACTTTTCTGCTGATCCACTGAGGCGATGATCTGTTCCAGATCTTCTCTCAGCAGCGGTTCGCCGCCGGTAAAGCCGACGATGCCCACTCCTAAATCCTGCAGCTTTCCTATGATCCTTATCAGTGGTTTTGTGTTCAGTTCATTTTGTCCGATAGACTTATTTGCACTGCAATGCCAGCAGTTGTACCGGCATTTACCAGTCACGGCGATATAAGCTGAAATAGGGGCCAGGCGTTTCCCCTTGTAAAAATTTTCAAAGAAATCTGTACCTTCTCCTGGAACCTGCATGGCCATATTCAAAAAAGCGGGTGAATTGAGCGGCGGAAGAAAGGAATTGAAGATATAGTTACCCTGATGCTTAACAAGTCGGTCGTGCTTGACAGCATTCCGACCGCATTTGAACATGTTTTTCAGCCGGTATTTCTTTGAGCGTGAGAACCTCTTATGGATCTTGAAAAAATTGGACAGTATTTGTGCATTACAACACATTTTGACGATCATCCATTTATTCACAAGTGTTCGTTCCTCCTTCAGGGGCTGCGTTTTTTAGAGGTTGGTTTTTGAAGGCTGCGTTCTTGGTTACCGGAAAGTAATAAGTAACATAAGTAATATGAGGTAATATCACGATATGCCTAAGAGCGGCCAGGGTTGCCGTCAAAGTTTTGAGCCGGCCGAATTCTTTTTATAAATACCGTAGACATAACGATGGGTAGCCTTGGTAAGATGTTGTTCTTGAAAAAGCCGAACCATATCGGCTTGAACGCCGGGATTTCTAAGATCAAGCATTACGTCAAAACCGGCCAGCGCACCGGTGGATACGACAAATTCAGCTAATTCCTGGCTGGTTTTGAAGTTAAAATCATGAAATCCTTCCTTACTCATGATTACTGAAAACGCATTCTGCAGAAACCAGTTATCAAAGGCCTTTAAATCTTTAGGGTTAGGAAGCTGCAGCATCAGTTTGGAAATTTTATTCGAATGCTTAGCCAGTAACTGAGGATAGATTGCGGCAACCTGCGGCAAAGTATTTTTCGTATTGACGATTACGGCAATCGTACCGCCTGGTTTTAATACCCTTCGACACTGCTTGACGATTTGAAGCGGCGGCCTGTACTTAATGGCCCAACCGCATAATACAAGATCAAAAACAGAATCCGCACCGTTTTCTAAATAATGCAGCATGTCGTCCGTGACAAAAGAAGCGTTTCCCTGGAGGTTTTTTCTGGCAATGTTAAGCATACCGGTGGAAATATCGACTAAGGTTAGGTTGGCGGTAGGATACAATTTACTGATCGCCAGAGAATTGTATCCGGTTCCGGCTGCCAAATCCAGAATGTTTAAAGTCTCTCGATGCTCAAGGTGTTTGCTTAGTTCCAAGATCATTTCATCATTATATTGATGCATTGCGCTCAAAAATGCTTGCGAATAGGTATTGCTGACCAGGTTGTAGGAGTTGCCGATATCCTCTCCTGTCACAATCTTTTTGCCCAGAAATAAACGGGCTGCCTTGACATATAATTGAAGCTTGCTCATGTTTTCCCCTCTTCATATTTTTCCCTTTTCACGTTTCCCTTTGACCCCTATAACCAAATAATCCCGGCTGTTTAGTCTGCTGATAGTACTGATAAAATTAGCCTTAGTCATTATTTCGGCAAGTTTTAAGGGGTAAATAGGGTACACTTTCTCCCAACAGCATCGTTCAAATAGAAATAAGCACTTAGCACTTATGCAGGCGGGTGAAAAGTCTTGAATGATGAGCAGACCGTCATCCTGAAGAATTTGGCATATCTTGCCGAGTGCCTGGGTTTGGGCTTTGATATGATGTAAACAATCCTTCAAAATAATTACATCGTATGTCCTATCGAGACTTGTGTTTTCAAGAGTTTGATTAATAATTGCTACTTGCGGGTTCAATTTTTGGGCAATGGCCGTCATTTTTTTAGCCGGATCAATAATAGTCACTTCATGTCCAAGTTCAATCAACGCATGGGCCAATAATCCTGTACCTCCACCTATGTCACCTATTTTCAGCCGTCGGTTACCGGCATATGTCTCAACCCCGCTTACAATCGCTTGGTGGTCATCTAACTTAAAAGTTCTCATAAAATTGTCGTAAAACCGATAGTAAACATCAAACAGGGGGCTTGACATTATTGCACCATTTCCGTAAGCCGTTTATTTACGTAGTCTAGATCTGTTGAACTGCAAATTTTTCGGTTATTACTGTCTAAAAGGCGGTAATGCTGAGTAATAACGTTTTGCTGAATTTTAAAGCCCAATTGCTCTTTGACCGGGCGCCACCAGATCTTGCCGCCCATAGTTTCAGGATAGCTTTCATTATAGTTATTAAAAGAGATTGTTTTAATCAGATCCAATGTATCACCGCCAAAACTCATTTGAACAATTTGGCTATCATTAAATAGTACAGCTACAGTAACCGCACCGGCCCAAGTAAATGAACTTCTGCCTTTTTCAATTTCAACCAGAGTCTTTTTGGATATTCCTAATATTCCTGCCATTTTATCCTGGGTATAATCATATTCGGTGCGGATCAACTTGATTTTTTCATTTATGCGCTGGATAAATTCTTTTTTAGTCATAGTAAAACCTCCATGCAGTGTAATTTTACACCATAATGGAGGTTTTGTCTAATTTTTTAAGTTACGCAACTTACACGCCCTTTTACGCTTTATAACATATCGTTTACTTTAACCAGTTCATAGCCTTTATTTCTCAAACCGGCTATTATTTCCGGCAGAGCACGCACCGTTTCATAACCGCCCACGTGCATTAAAACGATGCCATTATTAGAAGCCGCAAGTAATACCCTATTTACCACATATTCTTTTGTTATCTTTATCCCATTCAGTTCTTCAGCCCAGTCATGGCTATCCACCGTCCACAGAATGGTATAATGATAACCTTCTTCAGATAATATTTTTAATGTTCGCTGGTCATACTCGCCGTATGGTGGGCGGTATAACTTTGGTTGATAGCCGGTTGTTTCTTTGATCATTTCCGCTGTTCTGCGAATCTCGTTTCTAATTTGTGAATCTGTCATTGTGTTCAAATGACCATGCGTTAAAGAATGGTTTTCCAGGGTATGTCCCCTCTTGACGATTTTTGCTGCCAGATCGGGATGGTCCTTTACCCAGAATCCTCTGGTAAAAAACGTAGCTTTTACATTATTTTCATCAAGCAGATTTAAAAGCGCATCCGTATTTTCGTAGATCCACCCGATATCAAAGGTTAAGGCAATTTGTTTTTTTCCCTGATTGACGATACCGGCGTTGATTACCTTCGACAAACCGACGTTTTTTTGTTCAGGGTTAACCTTAGGGGTTTCAGTTTCAGTTTCAGTTTCAGTTTCAGTTACTTTATCTTGTTGAGGTTGAGCCTTTTCAACCGCCTCCGTCGCAGACCCGGTGGAGGACTCCGCAGCAGACTCATCAGCAGACTCGTCAGCGGATTCGTCAGCGGATTTCTCGGTTTCAGTCGACGTAGCCTGGGGGGGTTCAGTATGCTGAGGTTTCTCATTTTCCGGCTTATTTTGAATTTCCTTTGCTGATTCAATGAGACTGCCAATAGTGTTTCTTCCGGTATCTGTAAATAAAAGACAGCCCGCTATAATTATCAAGACTAAAAGCAGATAAAGAACCTTTGTATAGCTTTTTTTACTTTTCCTTTTATTCATGGGATATATTCATCTCCTTCCTTCCTCAAAATACTATAACATTATCCAACACCATTCTATCATCTTCTTCTACTTTTTTTTACTCTAATATTCTTTAAATTTGAATACTAAATCCGTGTATCAAGGGGACCTCAGACCATGTAAAAAAGTATGTCCATCCAACGCTAACGATCCAAAAAAGGCTTGACAAAAAACCAAAACGATGTATCATTGTATTAATCGCCTAATACAATGATACAAAAAAAGGGGGGGGTGCTACCATGGGTTGGGATTTTAAATCTGACAGGCCTATTTACATCCAGCTGGTTGAACAAATTGAGCTGAAGATTTTTTCCGGTGTCTATCCTCTGGGTTCCAAACTGCCTTCAGTACGGGATATGGCTCAGGAGGCTACAGTAAATCCCAATACAATGCAAAGGGCTCTGGCTAAACTTGAGGAAGATGGTCTCATTATTACACACCGCACAAGCGGTCGATCAGTTACGGAGGATGCACGTATAGTTGAAGAAGCAAAAACTAAATTGGTTCAGGAGCAGATTTTGGAATTCCTTAAAAAAATGCAGTTAATAGGCTTTGAACAACAGGAGATCATAACCATAATTAGTAACATGGCAAAGGAGATGAAAAAATGAGCATTATTTTGGAATGCAACGGTCTTACGAAAAAGTTCGGAAGTAAAGTTGCCGTATCAGATGTTAATCTCAAAATCGAACGCGGACAAATCGTCGGGCTTCTGGGACCTAACGGAAGCGGCAAAAGTACCATCATCAAGCTAGCCAACGAACTTTTAACCCCTACAAGTGGAGAAATTCTGATTGGGGGAAAGAAACCAGGTATCGAGACCAAAAAAATCGTTTCCTATCTCCCGGAAAAGACTTATTTGAATGATTGGATGCGTGTGCATCAAATCATTGAGTTATTCTCCGATTTTTATGAAGATTTCAAGCCTGACAAAGCTTACGATATGCTGAAAAGTCTCAGTATCAATGCAGATGATAAATTAAAGACCATGTCCAAGGGAACGAAGGAGAAGGTACAGTTAATCCTTGTCATGAGCCGCGAAGCAGAGCTTTATCTGTTAGATGAGCCTATAGGCGGAGTGGACCCGGCGGCAAGGGATTATATCATTCATACTATTCTCAGCAATTATAATGATAATGCAACGGTGATTATCTCTACCCACCTTATTTCAGATATCGAGAATATCCTTGATTATGTGGTTTTTGTTAACGTGGGCAAAGTAGTTATGACCTCTTCTGTGGATAATATCCGGGACGAAAAGGGTAAATCTATTGATGATTTATTCAGGGAGGTGTTTAGATGTTAAGTAAGCTTTTAAAGTACGAACTTAAAGCAACTGGGAGGATATTTGTTCCCCTATTCCTCGCTTTGCTGCTGTTCGCAGCAATTACAAAAGTCACTTCTGCTATAAGTCCCGAAGAATGGGTTACCCCAGCAATCATCAGCATGATCATCTACATTATAATTATGGTGGGAATGTTCGTAATGACCCTAATCATGATGATCCAACGCTTTTATCAAAATCTGCTTTCTGACGAAGGCTATCTAATGTTTACATTGCCTGTCAAGCCCTGGAAACACATCATCAGTAAGCTTTTAGTGTCTATATTTTGGATCATAGCAAGTGGAGTTGTTGCTATGATTTCGATAATGATTATCGCATTTAAAAGAGGAGACCTCAACGAAATCATCCGGCAATTTGCATCTATCTATAACCAACTATTTGACGTATTAGGTGCTTCTTTTTACCTTTTATCTTTTGAGATTGCCATAATCATTCTGATCGGTCTGGCTTCCGGCATTTTAATAGTATATGCTTCAATGACCATCGGGCACCTGTTTAGTCAGCATAAAATGTTAGCCTCCTTGGGCGGATTTATTGTACTAAGTACTCTTAGCCATATCCTGTTAACATTCATCACTTTGATTCTTGGAAACACTGATTTTGCTAATACGTATACGTCTATCTTCTTATCCGATGATCTCATCAGCCTGCTGCAAGCCGCTCAATGGGCAATTGCCTATACGATTTTTTTCGAAGGACTGCTATGTGCCGCTTACTTTGCCGTAACGAACTACATTTTAAGCAAACGGCTAAATTTGGAATAAAGTGACGTTTTAAGCCTATAAAAAAGGGGGCCAGGTCGCGTAGTCCTGCCCCACTTTTTTGTATTAATTTGAGTATTTTTCTTTAATAACACCTTTACGGAAAGCACTTAAGAGCATCTCCAGATAATAGATCTGTTTTTGAAGCTGCTTGCCATTATCTGTATCATAGATCATTTTTCGTTCAAACACTTTCTCAACAACGCTTACCGTTGAGCGAATATCTATTCCGTCGTTTACCGCTTTTTCCACGGATTCAAAAGGTTCATGGCTTGCCAGCTGTAAACCGTAGGAATTATAAATCAGAGTATATCCGGCGATTCCTGTTTCTCTTTGATAAGCTTTTGCGAATCCACCGTCAATAACCAATAGTTTACCGTTGGCTTTTATTGGACTCTCCCCTTTTCCCGTCTTTACAGGGACATGCCCATTAATGATATGTCCCTTTTCCGGATCAAGGCCAAACTCCCTTAGAATCATCTTTGCAATATTTTCATCATTTACTAAGGTAAAATAGCAAGTAAAGCGTTCCTTGTGCGGCGTTTTGTCATCAATGAAATACCTTTCCAAGGTTGCCATCTTGTCCTTGCCGAATAGCGGGGAATCCCGATGACACCACAAATACCAGAAAAAATCCGTCGAATTGTTCTTTGTTCCCCTGTTGAAATAAGCTTCCCTGGCCCATTGATCCATCTTGTCCAACAGGGCTTTACCTGAGTATATCTCACCGTTGATTCTTAGTCTCTTAAAGGTTCCGTCAGAATTCATGGGAATAGATGCATGGAACAACAAATTGGAGTTGTATTTTAAATACATGCTTCCTTTGGCAAACATAAACCTGATATGTTGTTGGAGCTTTTCACTCTGTAGGAATGAATAGTGGAGCTTGTCGATAACCCATTCTTCTTCTGCGGTCAGCTTCCATGGTTCTTTTGGATCGATAGTCGGAAAAGTCTGAATATTCATCTTGTATATTACGCCCTCGACTTCGATAGTGTATTCGTCATAATTGATTTTATCTAAAAGCATCCGATCGCCAAGTTCATATTCCGGGTGTTTTAAGGCCAATTGATGCTCAATCTTGAACTGGATAATGGAAATAGCCTTATGCATTTTTGAAAGTAGATCCGTATCCGTTTCCTCTACATCATCAGTACTGATCTTTGGTTTGAATTTTTGGCAGTCATCTTCATTATAATAAGCCAGCGCAAAAGTAGCGAGAGGGAAAAGGTTGATCCCGTAACCTTCTTCCAGGATATCCATGTTGGCGTATCTCAGGCAAATACGGACTACGTTGGAAATGCAGGCATTATCACCTGCAGCCGCACCCATCCAGAGAATATCATGGTTTCCCCACTGAATATCTACAGAGTGATGTTTCATCAGGGTATCCATGATAAAATGAGGTCCAGGTCCCCTATCGTAAACATCACCGATTATATGCAGATGGTCAACTGTCAGCCGCTGAATTACTCTGGAAATGTTAATAATAAAGTCATCCGCACTATCCAGCTCCACAATAGTATTAATGATTTTATTATAGTATTCTTTTCTATTCAACCGTTCCTCATCTTGATGCAAAAGTTCCTGGATAATGTAAGCATAATCCGGAGGAAGGGCTTTTCTTACCTTAGAACGAGTATATTTTGACGAAGCATCTCGGCATACCTGAACTAGTCTGTAAATAGTGACCTTATACCAGTCAGAGAGGTCCTCATTCCTCTCCTTGATCAAATGAAGCTTTTCTTCTGGGTAATAGATGAGTGAGGCAAGCTCATTAATATCATTTTGCGATAGTGTTTTTCCCAGTACATCATTGATTTTTCTCTTTACAACGCCTGAGCCATTTTTCATAACATGATTAAAGGCTTCATATTCTCCGTGCAGATCGGTGAGAAAATGCTCGGTTCCTTTGGGAAGATTCAATATGGATTTCAGGTTGATAATCTCAGTTGCAGCTTGTGAGATATTGTGAAATTGTTCAGATAAGAGCTCAAGAAAATCCTGATGTTTCATCAGTTCCATTGTGGAAAAATTATTCAAAATCATAACCCCCCCATGCTCAATGCGAACCCACTTGTTTGAATCCTATTCATTTCTATTAACTAGTTCCTTTAGGAACTTGGGAAAATAACTTTTTGTCTGACTACATTGCTACACTTTAAGACTATACTTAAGCAAATAGTCCTTGTGCAGTAAATCTGCAGTTGACATAATTAATCTTTAATCCAAAGTTCTAAAACTCAAACCACATGTTAAGGACAGGTGATATACATGTATATATATTACTAGCATTGTCCCTGAAATAGAAGGCCATAAGCATTTAGGCTAACAACAAATTCCAAGTACATCTTTATTATAACGCACTTTTTCTTTTTCTGATGAAACTTTTCCTCTTTTTTGCCAAACTCTGTTTGAAATTATTCATTTTTTACAAAATTCCTGGTATTACTTAAATCAATAACTGGCATCATGACAATGCTAGTTGTGATATACTTAAAAAAAATGATTGGGGGCTTTTACCATGTCGTTGCCTGTCTATCTAAAGTATTTAGAAAATAGTGACCCTGACTTTGCTCAAGCTATTGAGAAAGTCGCCAGTTCTGCAATGGCACCGGGTGCTCTGGACCAAAAGACTAAACTATTAATTGCCCTGGCATTAGACGCAGCTCATGGAGCCGGCGAAGGTGTGGCATCAATTGCCAACCTACTAAGAGCACAAGGGACAAGCGATGCCGAAATTGCTGAAGCTTTACGAATTGCTTATTTTGCTTTCGGCAACTCAATTTTAGTGACATCATCAGCAGCATTTCCTTCAGATAACAATCCTAAATGATCTTTCTATGTGGAATTTCTATAAGGAATTTCTTTAAGGAATTTCTATGAGGGAGGCTTGGCTAGCTTATGCAGACAACAGCTTTAATCCTGGCGATCATCTTCTTTATTGCCGGTCTGTTGGGGACTATACTGCCTATCCTGCCGGGTGCCATCCTAATTTATGCCGGTATGCTGATTTATGGTTTTATGACTGGGTTTACTGCACTAGATGCAACTTTCTTTCTCTTACAAGCACTAGTGCTGGTATTAATATTTGCCGTGGATTTTCTCGCTTCCGCTGTCGGTACCCGTCATTTTGACGGTAGTAAACAGGCAGCCTGGGGGGCTCTTATCGGCACAATCCTTGGCTTGATCTTCTTCGGGCCATTGGGAATTGCCATTGGTCCCTTCCTGGGTGCTGTTATAGCCGAATTACTGCGTGGTATACAATTAGAAAAAGCAATCTATGTTGGGTTTGGTACGCTCATCGGCTTCCTTGGGGGAACAGTATTAAAATTAGGCGCCGAAGTCCTTATGATTATCTATTTCTTTATCAGTATTTAATCACCTGCGATAAGCTGTTTGATTAGTTAAGTATTTTTAATATAAACCATAAAAATAAGACTCCTCTTCACAGATTATGAGAGTAATCTCCTACAGAGGGGTCCTTTTAATTGAAAATGTTCAGGTAATTTATCCAGTTGCACAAATATAAATTGCGATAAACCCTAATCAGCTCTCAGAGCTTTTTACTTCCAAATGAAAAGCTCTGTTTTTCTTCATTTCAAATGAGAGGAATGCAGCTGTCATCATTAACGACAAAACATCGGCAATCGGGGCTGTTATCCATACTCCTTCTATCCCAAAATAATTAGGCAAAATGAGTAAGAGCGGAATAAAGATCAGCACCTGTCTTGATAGGCTAAGAATTGTTGAGTGAACCGGTTTACCAACAGCTTGGAAATAGTTTGCGCCAACGATCTGAAATCCAACAATTGGCAGAACGGCTAGAAAGATTACTAGAGCATGAGCTGTCAGCTGTGTCAGGGCAATATCATTTTTACTAAATAGTCCGACTATTTGGGGAGCTAAGGCTAGAATAATGATGAAACCCACGGAAGCCATGGCCGTACCCGCTATTATTGCTTTTTTTAACGTTTCCTTAACTCGTCCATAAAGCCGGGCTCCGTAATTAAATCCAATTATGGGCTGAGCCCCCTGGCTGATTCCAATAATTGGCATTAACAGAAGCATTGTTACACTCATGATAATACCTACAGCTGCCAGTGCTAAATCACCGCCATAAATCATCAGGGTTTTGTTTAGGATCGTCTGTTGAACACTATTGGATATTTGCATTGCAAAAGGAGCAAAGCCTATCGTCATTATCTTCATAACTATCGGCATTTGAAGTATCAAGTTTTTAAGTCTAAGTTTAATCATACTGCGGCCTGAAAGGAAATAACTAAGCACCCAAATCGCCGAAACGCTCTGCCCAATGATAGTTGCCCAGGCCGAACCTTTGATGCCCCACCCCAGAATAAAGATAAATACGTAGTTTAAAATTATATTAACTACAGC
>CAYWSF010000022.1:0-13025 GCA_964460725.1 uncultured Desulfosporosinus sp. | reverse complement strand
CATCTGCGTGGCTTGGAATTTTTTGCTTATCATGGGGTGTTGCCGGAAGAGCAAGTTTTAGGACAAAAATTTTTAATTGATGTTGATCTTTTTTTTGATTTGCGCCAGGCAGGAGTTTCCGATCAATTGGGCGAAACTGTCCACTACGGAGAAGTGTATCAGACCATAAAGGAATGCGTTAGCGGAGATCCCTGTCAATTGTTGGAACACTTGGCAGAGCAGATTGCCCAGCGCATTTTGGCGGAATTTTCCTGCCTGTCTGTCAGAGTTGAAGTGCATAAGCCTCAAGCCCCGATTCCGGGGGCTTTTCGAGATATTTCGGTTGAGATCCGGCGGGGAGCAGGAAAAAGTGTATGAGGGCATTTTTAGGGTTGGGCAGTAATTTGGGGGATCGAGCCGACTATTTGAGAAAGGCCATTACTGCCTTGGAGGGTTCAGCAATAAAAATTGAGGCTGCTTCCAAGATTTATGAAACTGAACCTTGGGGTTTTATGGGTCAACCGGCGTATTTGAATCAGGTGATTGAGCTTGAAACATCGCTTAAACCGATAGAACTGCTGCATTTTTGCCAGAAAATTGAGCAGCTGCTTGGACGAAAACGGGAGCGATATTGGGGTCCTCGAACTATTGACATTGACCTGCTTATTTATGATAATATAGTTATCAGATCGGAAGAACTAATTTTACCTCACCCTTATTTGGAAGAACGCGCTTTTGTACTTATCCCTTTGCGAGAAATCGCGCCAGAACTTGTGTTACCATCGGGCAGAGCCATAACTGAGGTATCTGGAGAAGGAGAGGTGCACTCCCTTGAGCAAAATAAAAAACCTGAATAGGAGCAGACAATATCGAAAGAGTTGTACTGTTTTGGATTGGTTTCAGAAAATAAAGTTCCGATTAGAATTATAAATATTTAAAAATTAAATTGCCGCTTGGATCTGAAATGACCGAGACGGAGGTTTTAGATTTTAGATTTTACGATTGAAACACCTTCACTCTCAGTGGGGGTGTTTTTTCTGCAAAGCGGACAAGCAAGCACTTTAGTTCCATTCCCCGGCGAGCCAAGCCAGAAGTAGTCTTTAGCTTAGTGAATACATCACTTTATGATAGGGGAAATAAGATGAAATTTGGTATCATTGGTGCTGGAATCGTAGGCACGGCACTGGCAGTTCGGTTAAATGAAGCCGGCTATAAATGTGTAGGGGTTCATACCCGAAGTCGTCTCTCCTATGAGCGGTTTCGAGGCTATTTAAATATAGACCATCTCTCCTTAGAAGAGCTTGTTTTTGCGGCTGAGATCTTGTTTATTACGACTCAGGATGGTATCATTCGAACGATAGCAGAGAGTCTAAGTTCCAATGTACCGGTAAAACCCGGGCAAGTTTGGATACACTGCTCTGGTTCATTCCCTTCAGGGGTATTACGTGTCAAGGAGGGCTTACCGGTCAGTTACCTCTCCTTACATCCCCTGCAGGCGTTTGCCAGCGTGGAGGAGGCGTTGACTATCCTTGCGGGAACACATTTTGGGATCGAAGGCGACAAAGTGGAACTCGGAGAGAGGATCGTCAAGGATTTGGGTGGATATCCCCATTATATCCTGGCGGAAAAGAAGACACTTTATCATGCGGGTGCGGTTGTAGCATCAAACTACTTAGTTGTGCTTGCTGCTTTAGCGATGGAGCTTTTAGCTGAAGCAGGGATGCGGGAAGAGGAAGCTTTGGCCTCCTTGTTGCCGCTGATGAGAGGGACCTTAGCTAATTTGCAAAAGGTAGGTCTGCCTCAGGCTTTAACCGGGCCGATTGCCCGCGGGGATGTACAAGTTGTCCGAGATCACCTGGCTTGTTTACCGCGATATGCAGAAATATACCGGCTGTTGGGCTTAAAGGCGTTGGAAGTGGGAGAAAACAAAAAAGCAGAGCAGGGATTAAGTTATCCACAGGATGCATTAAACCAGTTGAAATCATTACTCGGAGAAGTAACTAAAAAATCGCGATGAAAGGAAGATGAAAGGAAGCGATTAAACTGAAGAGGACTTCGTATATTACCGAACTACGTGAAATGATAGCACTGGCAAAGAAACGTGGAAAGGTTATTGCGCTTGTTCCGACAATGGGTTATTTGCATAAAGGACATTTATCATTGGCAGAGCAGGCTAAA
Source organism: uncultured Desulfosporosinus sp. (assembly GCA_964460725.1). Taxonomy (GTDB): domain Bacteria; phylum Bacillota; class Desulfitobacteriia; order Desulfitobacteriales; family Desulfitobacteriaceae; genus Desulfosporosinus. The sequence continues at coordinate 10,868 of CAYWSF010000022.1, read as the reverse complement.
CAAACGGATGCTTTTGTTGTCATGACTATTTTTGTTAATCCCCTGCAATTTGGCCCAAATGAAGACTATGCGAGGTATCCCAGGGATTTGGAGCGAGATGCCGGCATGGCCGAAACCGCAGGAGTGGATGTACTCTTTCATCCTGCCGCCGAGGAAATGTATCCGCGTCCGATGGTTACTTATGTTGATGTCGGTCAGCTGGATGCGGTACTCTGCGGGACGAAACGGCCCGGTCATTTTCGGGGTGTAGCAACTGTAGTATGTAAGTTATTTAATATTGTTCAACCTGACTTAGCTTATTTTGGACAAAAGGATTATCAACAATATTTGATTATTCAGCGCATGGCGAGCGACCTTAACCTCCCAATTGAGGTTTGTGCCGCCCCGATTGTCCGCGAGGAAGACGGTCTGGCGTTAAGCTCACGAAATGTCTATTTAACTTCGGAACAACGGCGGGAAGCTAAGGTTTTATCTCAGAGTCTTAACGAGGCAGAAAAGCGGATACGAGCCGGAGAACGATCAGCACGGGAAATTGAAAGGCAGATACGAGACAGAATCTCCAGTGAGTGTCGTCATGGCGTAATAGACTATGTAGAAGTCAGGGATGCGGGAGACTTGTCTGATGTAATCATTATGGAACATCCGGTGCTAATCGCTCTGGCGGTTAAATTCGGATCAACGAGATTAATCGATAACAAAGTTGTGGAGGTTGATCCCCATGTTTAGAATGATGATGAAATCTAAGATTCACAAAGCGACAGTGACAGAGGCTAATCTTCAATATGTGGGCAGTATTACGATTGATACCGCATTGCTCGAAGCCACAGACATCATACCGAACGAGAAGGTCCAGGTCGTGAACAATAGCAACGGGGCCAGGCTTGAAACCTATGTAATTGCCGGAGAGCGGAATTCAGGGGTGATTTGTCTAAATGGTGCGGCAGCCCGGCTAGTGCAAGTCGGAGACCAAGTAATTATTATATCTTATACAATTTTAACTGATGAAGAAGCCCGCAGCCATAAACCGAAAGTGCTCTTTGTCAATGATGCAAACTGTCAAACTGAACTTGCTTTAGAAGAAATCCATGGACAAAAATCTTGATTATCTTGATTAGATGAATGACCTGTGGCTTTTGAGAGAAAATTTTTGTATCCAGGAAGGATTGGAGATCATTTAGATGTATACAATTAGCGAGGAATTGTATCAGACTTTAGCTAAAGAAATTAAAGTGCTAAAAAAAGAACGTAAAGCAGTTATTTTAGCCCACTATTACCAAAGACCTGAAATTCAGGATATTGCTGATTTTGTGGGAGATTCACTGCAGTTAAGTCAACAAGCGGCAAAAACCGATGCAGAAGTGATTGTGTTTTGCGGTGTCCATTTTATGGCGGAAAGTGCGTCCATTTTATCGCCGGATAAAGTTGTGATCTTACCGGAAGCCGGCGCGGGTTGCCCGATGGCTGATATGGTTGATGCGGGAAGTTTACGGGCTTATAAAAAAGAGGCCCCCGGTGTCAAAGTGGTCTGTTATGTAAATTCTTCTGCGGAAGTTAAAGCAGAGAGTGATATTTGTTGTACCTCCTCAAATGTAATAAAAGTTGTACAGTCTTTGGAGGGGCAGGATATTCTGTTTATTCCGGATGCAAATCTGGGACGATATGCTGGCCGAATCCTTGGACAAACGCTTCGGTTATGGCCCGGATACTGTGAGACGCATCACCAATTGACCAAGGAAGATATTCTTGCAGCAAGAAAAGAACATCCCTTTGCCAAAGTGATTGTACACCCGGAATGTCAGGAAGAAGTTTCCCTGGAAGCTGATTATGTGGGTTCCACAGCAGAATTAATAGCCTACGCTCAAGACTCCGATCATCAGGAATTTATTGTGGGGACCGAGTCCGGAATACTACACCGGCTTCATCAGGTTTGCCCGGAAAAAAAAATCCATCTTGCTACCGAGCGCATGGTTTGTTCGAATATGAAATTAACAACCTTAACTAAGGTTAGAGATGCGCTGATTGCTCTTTCTCCCCAAATTACGGTCAGAGAAGAAATTCGAGTCAGAGCCCAAAAAGCGTTAGAGAGAATGCTGTCATTGTAGACAGCAGGAGGCAGGGGATCATTTTGAGGCGTTATTTATATCCTTGGTCCAAATCTGGGCTTAAGGTCTTTGATTCGGATGTACTTGTATTGGGAAGCGGAATCGCCGGTTTGTATACGGCAATCAAAGCGAGCGAACACTATCAGGTAACTGTTCTCACGAAGAAATCAATTGAAGAAAGTAATACCGGGCATGCGCAGGGTGGGATTGCGGTAGCTCTTGATGAAGAAGATTCTCCCACCTTGCATTTTGAGGACACCTTAAGGGCAGGTGCCGGGCTCTGTGATCCTTTAATTGTGAGAATTCTGGTTGAAGAGGGACCAACTCACGTAGAGGAACTGATAGAAATGGGTGCTGTGTTTGACCGCCAGAACGGTGTGCTTGCTTTTACGCGTGAAGGAGCGCATAGCCAACGCAGAGTACTACACGCGCTGGGAGATGCCACCGGGTATGAAATCGAGCGGGCATTAGTCGCTAACATTAAGGATAATCCCGCTGTTACTGCTTTAGAGGACCGACTTGTGATTGATCTTTTGGAAAATCAGCAAGGAGATATTATCGGTGTCCTGGCTCTTAATGAGGAAACAGGAGCACTCGAAGGGTATTTGGCTAATGCGGTAGTTATGGCAACCGGGGGTTTAGGACAAGTGTATAATTATACCACTAATCCCAGTGTAGCCACCGGAGACGGAATAGCAGCTGCCTTCCGTGCCGGAGCATGTTTAATGGATATGGAATTCGTGCAATTTCATCCTACGGCATTGTGTATTCCTAATGCACCCCCTTTTCTTATCTCGGAAGCTGTGCGTGGCGAAGGCGCACATTTAACAAATGCGTCCGGCCGGCGTTTTATGGAAAATGTGCCGGGGCAGGAACTGGCTGCGCGTGATATTGTCGCCCGGGCAATCTGGCAGGAAATGAACCAGGGTACGGTCTGCCTGGACTTTCGCCCGATTGGCAGTGCGCGAATCATGGAACGGTTTCCCACTATCTGCCAAACATGTTTAAGTTATGGAATAGATGTCTTACATACACCTTTGCCCATTGCTCCGGCCGCTCATTATATGATGGGCGGCATTGCGACAAACTCCTTTGGGGAAACAAGTTTACCCAATCTTTATGCCGCAGGGGAATGTGCTTGTAATGGAGTGCACGGGGCAAATCGCTTAGCCAGTAACTCCTTGTTGGAAGGGTTGGTTTTTGGTGCACGCATTGCCGAAAAAATAAAAGATCTTATTAAAACAAAACCTCCTTCTTGGGAGGAGGTTTTTTATCCGGACTTGACAGGTATGGAAGGGAATTTGGAAAAACAATGCGGCGATCAAGATTTGCGGAGCCGGCTCCAAGATTTGATGTGGAATAAGGTTGGAATTTTACGCGATGCCGCGGGCCTCCAGGAAGCGATCGGATTACTGGAGACTTGGGAGCGGAACGAGCTGCGCATACGTTGTGCGGATGATCTGGAAACGGCCAACCTGTTAACTGTCGGATTGGCAATTGCCAAAGCGGCTTTCGAGCGTAAGGAGAGCCGTGGCGGGCATTTTCGTTCGGATTATCCGCTGCGACTGGACGAATCCTGGCAAAGGCATTCCCTGCAATATAAGGAGGAAAATAATGTACGCTACATTCCGGTTTCAGGATTTGATCGATCGGGCATTGAATGAAGACCTTGGGACAGGGGACCTTAGTACCGGGATTTTGCCGGAAGATTTAACCGGCTTGGCAAAAATTTATGCTAAACAAAAAGGCGTGGTCGCCGGTCTCTGGCTGGTCGAGCAGGTTTTTCAGCGCGTGGATGCGCGGATTGGCTTTCATCGGCTGCACGAAGACGGAGATGAGGTTAAGGTCGGAGAGGTAGTACTTGAGCTGAGCGGTCCCTTAAGCAGTATCCTGCAGGGGGAGCGGACAGCTTTGAATTTTTTACAACATCTTTCGGGAATCGCTACTGCCACAAAACGCGCGGTTGCCCAGGTCGCCGGTCTGTCCGTGAGCATTGTCGATACCCGCAAGACCCTCCCGGGATGGCGCAGCTTACAGAAATATGCTGTCCGGGTCGGGGGCGGAAAGAACCATCGATTTGGTCTTTATGATGCTGTGATGTTAAAGGATAATCATCTTGCGGCTGTGGGCAGTATTACGGAGGCGGTGCGGCGGATCAAGGCTCAAATCGGACATATGCCAAAAATTGAGGTTGAGTGTGAAACGCTGGAACAAGTACGTGAAGCGATGGCCTGCGGCGTCGATGTGATTATGTTGGACAATATGGATTTAGGAGAAATGCGGGAGGCAGTCCGGTATATCAATCGGCGGGCCATTGTTGAGGCATCCGGCGGGATCAGTGAAGAACGCCTCCGTGCAGTTGCGGGAACAGGGGTCGACCTAATCTCCATTGGTGCTCTAACCCATTCGGTTCAGATTTTAGACTTTAGCCTTGATCTCGGTGACATTAAAGCGTCGACAAGGGCGAGCTGGGAAAGAGGTGTCTAAATGTTACGCCATGACATCCTTGATCTGCTCGCTGCTAATCCGGAAAAACATGTGTCCGGCGAGTGGATAAGTCAACAGTTGAATGTTACGCGAGCAGCTATTTGGAAACAGATCCAGGTTCTTAAAGAAAAAGGTTTTGAAATTGAAGGACAGACAAAGCACGGCTATTGTTTGTTAAAAACCCCCTTTTCCTTAGATGAGTGGGTTTTAATAAGAGCCTTGACCACAAATACCTTGGGAAGCACGATTTACTTGGAAGATGAATTGGAATCCACAAATGCTTGGGCAAAAGAGCAGGCTCTGCAAAACGGCGTGCATGGTCAGGTTGTTCTGGCCAGGCGTCAAAGTGCAGGGAGAGGGCGGCAGCAGCGGCAGTGGGAATCGCCAAGGGGCGGACTTTGGATGTCGGTGATCCTGCGGCCTAATTTGTCGTTGACTGATGCTTCAAAATTAACCCTCGCTGCCAGTGTGGCGATTGCCGATGCCTTTGAGGAGCTTTTTTCCCTGCGTGTCGGGATTAAATGGCCGAATGACCTTATTTTCAACGGTTTGAAAATTGCCGGCATTCTCGGTGAAGTCGCAGGAGAATGGAACACGGTTCAAACTATGATTATCGGAATGGGAATCAATGCCAATTTTCCGCGCGAAAAATTAAGTCCTGCATTGAATGCAACAACGCTTTTAGAAATTTTGAAGCATGATATTGACCTAAACATTTTAGCAGCCGCGATTTTAAGAAATTTAGAGAAAGAATTAATCTCTCTCGAGCAAAAAGATTTTAAAAAGTTAAGGGGAAGTTGGTTAAAAAGAGCAGTCAGTTTAGGGGAAGAAGTTAGAATCTTGCAGGGGAAAAATGTAATTGAGGGTGTTTTTAAAGGAATTACCATCGATGGGTTGTTAATTCTTGAAACAGAAAATGGTGAAAAGAACTTTTCCGGCGGAGAAGTACAACTGCGTTCCAAAACGGGTGAATACATCTGAATCTGATATTTGCACCAGGCATGTTTGTTATTGTATTATGCTATCGTTGGGGAAACACTATGAATCAGACAGGGAAGCAGACCGTCGCTGTTAAGCCGTTTTAAAGGCAGATGTTTAGCCAAAAGGAGCGTTAATAATGATTCTAGTTTTTGATGTAGGCAACACAAACATTGTGTGTGGGGTATATGAGGAAAAGGTTTTGACCCATCATTGGAGAATGTCTACTGAAAAATCCCGCACGGTGGATGAATATGCAGTTATTATAAAAAGCTTATTTGATTTGAGCGGTTTAACTTTTCAAGATGTAAAGGCAGTTGTTATTTCTTCAGTGGTACCGCCGGTAAATCCCACTTTGGAAACTGTTTCCTTTAAATACTTTGGTGTTGAACCACTGGTGATAGGAACCGGTGTTAAAACAGGGATGCCGATTAAATATGACAATCCCAAAGAGGTTGGGGCTGACCGTATAGTGAATGCCGTGGCCGCTTATAATAAATATGGCGGTCCTTTGGTCATTGTCGATTCCGGAACAGCAACCACCTTTTGTGTGGTATCGAAACAAGGAGAATACTTAGGCGGAGCGATTGCACCCGGAATTGGGATCGCGACAGAGGCCCTATTTCAAAGAGCTTCGAAGTTACCGCGTGTTGAAATAGTTAAGCCGGCATCGGTGATCGCCAGAAATACGGTAGCCGCAATCCAATCCGGAATCTACTATGGATTCATCGGCCAATTAGATGGGATTGTTAAGCGTATTAAAGCAGAACTCGGACCGGAAACAAGAGTGATTGCAACCGGTGGATTAGCCGAAATGATTGCCGAAGAATCAGAAACGATTGAAGTGGTAGAACCATTTTTGACATTTGAGGGACTTTTGTTGATCTATCAGCGTAATAGGAAATAGTAAGTAAGAGGAGCAGAAATATGAAGTTAGGACCATATCAACTGGAAATGCCGGTATTTTTAGCTCCTATGGCCGGAGTAACGGACAAAGCCTTCCGGGAAACGGTATGCGCTGTGGGCGGAAAGTATGTCTGGACGGAAATGATCAGCGATAAAGCTTTGATTTATCAAAACTCTAAGACCTTAAAAATGCTGGACTTGCATGGCGAAAAAGAACCAAGGATCGTACAGCTCTTTGGTTCAGATCCGGAAACCATGGCGCGTGCTGCCGTATTGGCGATAGGTTGTGGTGCCAACGTCATCGATATCAATATGGGGTGTCCGGCAAAGAAAGTTGTCAAGAATGGAGAAGGAGCGGCACTGCTCAGGGATCTCCCGCGTGCGCAAGCAATAGCCTCTGCCATTGTGCGGACTGTTAATATACCGGTAACGGTTAAAATGCGCCTGGGATGGGACGATCATGAAATTACAGCTGTGGAACTTGCCAAGCGCCTGGAGGACGTTGGGGTTCAAATGTTGACAGTTCACGCTCGAACGCGTGAACAATTATATGCCGGTAATGCCGATTGGGAATGGGTTCGCCAAGTGAAGAATGCCGTAAGTATTTCGGTTATTGGGAACGGGGATGTTTTCACTCCGGAAGATGCCGGCGAGTTGATCAGACAAACCGGATGTGACGGAGTGATGATCGGACGCGGTACCCTTGGAAACCCTTGGCTTATCGCGCGGACCCAGCATTTTTTAGAATACGGGGTGGTATTGCCTGAACCGCTGATCGAAGAACGTATTCAAGTTGCCTTGCAGCATTTTGAACGTCTATTGCATTATAAAGGTGAGCAGATCGGACTTAATGAAATGCGAAAACACGCAGTTTGGTATATTAAAGGGATCAGGAACGCAGCTCGCCTGCGTAATGAAATTATGCAGGCAAGTTCATCTGACGAAATAAAACTTGTCCTAAGATTAATCCTACAGGGGAATAAATGCCTAATCGATCCACATTGAGGTCAATAAGAGGTAATAAAAAGACTAATAGTTTACTTTCTCAAAAGCTCTCTTTACTATGCTTCCCTTTTTTAGGGGTAAGAAGGGCTTCGCAGGTCTTTATTTGGGTAAACTAAACTTCATACCAATCATAGCATAATAAGCTAATAGAAAATTAGTGCTGTGCCCCAGGGCAACTTTATGGACTGACGGACTTGTTAGTCCATTTATTTTGATTTCTTCAGTCTGGAATAAAGAAACTGCTAACAGAAAATAGGAAATAATATAGTACCAATATTATAGATCCTTGACAATATTTTGTAAGGTCCTTATAATAACGAGTAATATAATTGAGGAGTAAAAGAATTGAGGGTTTTTCAAAGGTTTCTTCAAAGGCAGCTGTGCTCGCGAAAATAGAGTACGCAAACGAGGTTTTAAGCTGGTGTAGCATAATAAAACACACAGTGTGCAGGACATTAAAACCCAGAAGACACGATGGCAGGTACAGCCACATAAGATATTTAGGTTAATCATATCTGGACATAATTGGGAAATCCGGATCTGATTTCCGGGAAAAGCGAAAACCTCAAAGCTCTCATAACCAAGCTGATTTCAAGTTTAGAGTTGCCAATAACTCTGACGAGAAAAGGGAGGGGAAGATTTGGCTGAAAAGGAAGTCATTCTAACTTTAGAAGGTCTCAAGAAACTTGAAGAAGAGTTAGAATTAGCTAAAACAGTGAAGCGGCGGGAAGTTGCCATACGTATAAAACAGGCGATTGACTTTGGTGATATTAGCGAAAATTCCGAATATGATGATGCCAAGAATGATCAGGCTTTTATTGAAGGGCGAATTATTACGCTGGAAAAGATGCTCAGAAATGCGCGGATTATCGATGAAGTTGAAGGGACAGATGTTGTGTCGTTAGGCGCAACAGTAATTCTGAAAGACATAGACTATGGAGATGAACAAGAGTATTTTATTGTTGGTTCTGCAGAAGCAGATCCGGGCACTAATAAAATTTCTAATGAATCGCCTGTTGGGAAAGCCGTTTTGGGACAGACCAAAGGGGCTATTGTTGAGGTTAGTGTTCCTGCCGGCATATTACACTATCAAATTGTAGATATAAAGTAAGAATCTTTTAATTTTTGAGCTTCCTTAAAGGTTATTAGATGAAATACGATCAGAGAAATTTGTTTGAGAGTGCAGTATTTCTGGCGCGCAGAATGCTGCACTTTAATTTTTTCTGCCCGCAGCTAATTGTTTAGTGTCGTATATATTTGGCAAAATTAAATTAAATTAGATTAGGGATAATGATGGGGGAATAGGAATGGATAATACCAACGATCTTTGGCTTATTCGGTTAGAGAAGCTGGAACAGCTTCGCCAGGCTAATATTGAACCATATGCCGACCGCTTTGAACGCACGCATAAAGCACAGGAAATCCTCGAGGGTTTCGAAGCACTGGAAGATCAATCTGTTAGTGTTGCCGGTCGAATCATGAGCAAGCGTGATCAGGGGAAAGTAATTTTCATGCACATACAAGATTTCAGCGGTCAAATTCAGATTTATATCCGTAAGGATGAATTAGGTCAGGCGATGTTTGCTCTAATTAAAAAGTTTGACGTGGGTGATATCATTGGCGTAGGAGGAAATGTCTTCCGTACAAAAAGAGGAGAAATATCCATCCATGCACGTAGTGTAACTATGCTTTCCAAGGCGATGCGCCCGCTGCCGGAAAAGTTTCATGGCCTGACGAATGTAGAAATACGTTATCGCAAACGGTATTTGGATTTGATTATGAATACGGATGTTCGCCAGGTATTTGTGACACGGAGTAAAATCATTCGTTACATGCGGGAGTTCTTGGAGGAACGGGATTTTATCGAAGTAGAAACACCAACCCTTCATACGATCCCCGGTGGAGCGGCAGCGCGTCCGTTCATTACGCATCACAATGTTCTCGATCTCGATCTGTATCTGCGGATTGCCCTCGAATTGCCATTAAAGCGTCTTATTGTCGGTGGATTTGAAAAAGTATATGAAATCGGCCGCTCTTTTCGCAATGAAGGGATTTCCATCAAGCATAATCCGGAGTTTACCATGATGGAGCTCTACCAAGCGTATGCTAATTTTGAAGATATCATGGAATTAACGGAAGAAATGGTCGCTTATATTGTACATAAAGTACATGGGACCTTGGAGATTCCCTATCAGGGACAAACCCTTCAGTTTCAAACTCCTTGGCGTCGTCTTTCCATGCTAGACGGGATATTGGAGTATTCCGGAGTGGATTTCCGCAGTGTTGAAACAGATGAACAGGCTCGCCAGATTGCGCGCGAAAAGGGTCTTCATGTAGAAGATGATGCATCCCGCGGTACAATATTTAATGAGTTTTTTGAAGGGTTCGTTGAACCTAATTTAATCCAACCGACCTTTATTACCGGACATCCGGTAGAAATTTCCCCCTTAGCCAAGCGAAATGCCAATCACCCTGAATATACCGATCGTTTTGAAGCGTTTATATTTGGACGGGAGTTGGCCAATGCCTTTTCTGAGTTAAATGATCCCATTGATCAACGGCAGCGTTTTGAAGCACAGGTTGCTGAACGTGCAAAGGGAGATGAGGAGGCGCATATGATGGATGAAGACTTCGTCCAAGCTTTGGAATACGGATTACCGCCTACAGGTGGACTGGGAATCGGTATCGATCGTCTGGTTATGTTCTTAACAGATGCCGCATCGATTCGTGACGTTATTCTATTTCCGACTATGCGTCCCCGAGATGAAAATGCTCAGGACGATGACGGAGAGGACGACGGAGTGTAAGGGGGGGATGGCATTTCCCGCTCAGTCAAATCCAGGACAGCGAGTCGTCTGAGAAAGAGGACTCGGTTAAGCGTAAGGGTTTGGATGTTGCAGCCTTCGGGCGAGAGTCAAGCAGAGCGTAGTCAATTATAGGTTCTTAGAACCCCCTGCCTTTAGACATGGGGGAGGTTCAGATTATTAACAAAAATTTATAAAAAAACTAACTGTTTAGTGGCATTATCGGAGGGATTGTGTTATAATGCTTTTTGTGTGCCAGGTGTTTATTAACAAAACTTGTGAGGAGTCTCCCCTCCTTTTCCCGCTTCTTAGCGAAGTGTAAGTGGGGGGGTAGTTCACATTTCTGACAAAGTATATATAAGCACATATAAGCACATATAAGCACATGTAAAGCCACATTAGGTTGTAATAAAGCCGGTTATAAGGCTATGTGAAGTTTTTTGCTCCAATTACCTAAAAGATGTTGACATTATGTCAACGTTCGGCTATACTAAAAAAGTTCTTAAGTGTGGCCCGTTGGTCAAGCGGTCTAAGACACCGCCCTTTCACGGCGGTTACATGGGTTCGAATCCCGTACGGGTCACCA
>CAYWSF010000021.1:0-13080 GCA_964460725.1 uncultured Desulfosporosinus sp. | reverse complement strand
ATATTTGGCTGTGACACCTGCCAGGAGGTTTGTCCACACAACCAAAAAAGGATTAAGGAGGAACAGGCGTACCCATCTCCAGCCCCACTCCGGCGGGGTGTCGATTTAATGGAGATTCTAAATTTAACTAAAGGAGAATTTCAAAAACAATTCAAGGCTACTGCCGCAGGTTGGCGCGGTAAGGGAGTACTTCAGCGCAATGCCTTTTTAGCCCTGCGCAATATGCAAGATGGACGGGATAAACTCTGGTTGGCAGAACGGAGAAATAAACGATCCGTACCGCCAATGATCACTCCCTACCTTCAAGGTTACTCTGGTAGATGTCAGGAAGCCTGATCGAACGTGCTCAAGTTGATTTTCAGTTAAGGGACTAGAGCAGGAAGCCATATGTGGTCAAGAAATTGAGTCATATCAAAAAACAAAACCTTTTTTCAGCTGCTCCTGAACGTATTCCCAACCAAAAACATGATGCAAGTGAAAAAGCAGAAAGTTCGAGCCAAACTTTTCACACAAACGGAAAGTTCCGCTATAAACATCTTTTGCCGGTACGTGCCTGGTTACTTGTTTCTTAATCTGCTTTAGCAGAGTCCGACAACGGGGCGTAGGATCATTACCGATTACGCCATGTCCCGGAAAATAGCGTTCCCCGCCAAGACTCTCCAATTTTTTGATGCTGTTTATATAGGAAAGTAATCCGCTGACGCGCGTTTTTCCTACCAACCATGTTTCCGGATAGGCAATTTGATCAGGGAGAAGGACATCACCGCTGAAAATCAACTTCTCTTTTTCCAGCCAATAAGAAACATGCCCCCTTGTATGTCCCGGAGTCGAAATAATCTGCAAACGGTAGTCCCCCGCCTGAATATAGTCACCGGGCTGATCCAGGCTTACTATGGGAGGTAAAGCAAACAAAGTTTTATAATAGTAATGATTATCACGTAATATCTGCATTTTTTCCTCCGGTACACTCCAATCCTCGGTCATCCAGCCATGTAAAATGGCAAAGCTGTCTTTATTGGCGTAAGTAGTCCATTCCTCATAATCAATCGGGTTGGTAAATATTTCCGTTCCTTCCGCAGCCAACACTGAGGCAATCCCAACATGATCCATATGCCAGTGCGTAGGAAGGATCCGAGCAATACGTTGAACCCCTGTCTTTTTCATCAAAGTCTTAAGGGCCTCAAAACTTTTGGCCGTTTCGGCTCCACAGTCGATTATGGTGGGTATCTCGCCCGTAAATAGATAGGCATTTACCTCCCTTACTTCTAAAGGAAGAGGTAGTTTGATATGGAATATTTTCGGGTAAATCTCTGTAATCTCCCTAGTTTTAATCATTTTAGATGATAACCAACTTTCGAAAATGCTTAATTGAAAAATATATTACCTATTTTTATGTTACCTTCTAAGTTTACCTTAGAAATCCTTCACCGTAAATTACAATTTTTACTTAGCCTGGACAGACTATGCTTTTAAGAGACCTTTAGATGGAGATTAATGCAATTATAGTATCGTCAGTGTTATTGTATCGTCAGTAAACAAAATAAAAGACTGTCTCAGCTGGGAGGCAGTCTTTCATAATTTTCATTCGTTCATGCGTATCAAGTTATTAGTCGGTAATTTTTAAATGATACTCTTGTAAAGAACGCAAGACAGTTTCTTGATAGTTATTTTTTACAAAGGCTGCTATTCCCTTGGCACTCGCTGAGGCTGCTGCTACAGTGGTGATGTAGGGGACTTGATATTTTATCGCGGCCTTGCGGATATAGGAGTCGTCAAATTGACCGCGCTTTTCAAATGGGGTATTAATGACCAGGTTAATCTCGTGATTCGTAATACCATCGACGATATTCGGGCGTCCTTCGTATAATTTTTTAATTTTTTTTGACTTAATACCATTTTCATTCAAAAACTGATGTGTTCCTTCGGTGGCTTTAATTTTAAAGCCCAATTGAGAATATAATCTGGCAGTTTCCAAAGCGGCAGATTTTTCTTGGTCGCTCAAACTGAGCAATACTGTTCCAAGGGTTGGCAGAGGAGACTGAGTGGCTTCTTGTGCCTTATAATAAGCCAGTCCAAACGAATCCGCAATTCCTAAAACTTCACCGGTTGATCGCATTTCCGGTCCAAGTAAAGGGTCAACTTCCGGGAACATATTAAACGGGAAAACGGCTTCTTTAACGCCAAAGTGAGGGATCTTTTTGGAGGTCAGATGTTTAACCGGGGATTCTTGTCCATTAAAGGAAGCCAGCATTACTTCAGTGGCAATTCTCGCCATTGATATATTACAAACTTTTGAGACCAGGGGAACTGTTCTTGAAGCCCGCGGATTGGCTTCTAACACATAAACCCGGTCATCCGCAATGGCGTATTGCATATTCATCAGACCAATTACATTTAACTCTTTAGCCATTATTTTAGTATATCGCACAATTGTGTCGATATGTTGGGCAGGAATACTAATCGGTGGGATCACACAGGCTGAGTCTCCAGAGTGAATACCGGCTAATTCAATGTGTTCCATGACGGTTGGGACAAAAGTATTGCTGCCATCGGCGATGGCGTCTGCTTCTGCTTCGATAGCGTCCTCCAGAAAGCGATCAATCAGAATTGGTCTTTCCGGTGTAACTCCAACAGCTGCCGCCATATACTGAGAAAGCATGCCCTCATCACGGACGATTTCCATCCCACGGCCACCTAAAACGTAGGAAGGACGCACCATTAAAGGATATCCGATGCGGTCGGCAATGATCAGGGCTTCTTCGAGATTAACCGCCATATCTGATTCCGGCATGGGAATATCCAATTTCTCCATAATTTGACGGAAGCGATCACGGTCTTCGGCAAGATCAATCGTATCAGGTGTTGTGCCAAGAATTCTTACTCCGGCTTTAGCCAGTTCGTCGGCAATATTTAAAGGAGTTTGCCCACCGAATTGCACGATTACCCCCAGAGGGGTTTCCTTTTCGTAGATGCTTAATACATCTTCTACCGTAAGAGGTTCAAAGTATAGCTTATCTGAAGTGTCGTAGTCAGTGGAAACGGTTTCCGGGTTACAGTTAACCATAACGGTTTTGTAACCTAAATCACGCAGGGCAAAGGCCGCATGGACGCAACAGTAATCAAACTCAATTCCTTGACCGATTCGGTTCGGTCCACCGCCTAGGATCATCACTTTCTGACGTTCGGCAATTTCCTTTGTTTGATCGGCAGCATTATAGGTGGAGTAATAGTAAAATTCGTTTTCTACACCGCTGACCGGAACAGCTTCCCATCCTTGCACGATGCCTAAAGCAGTTCTGCGTTCCCGGATTTCTGTTTCCGGCAGATTCAAGAGCATAGCTAAGTAACGATCGGCGAAACCATCCGTTTTAGCTTGCTTTAACAGTTCGTCAGGCAGGTGTCCGCCTTTACATTTGAGGATTTCTTCTTCCAGCGAAACAAGTTCTTTCATTTGCTGAATAAACCAGTGTTTTATATGTGTTAATTTATGGAGTTGTTCAATATCGGCACCTTTACGCAAGGCTTCATACATAATAAACTGCCGCTCACTCGACGGTTCCGCTAAAAGCTCCAGTAATTCGTCTAATGAACGCCGGTTGTAATCGTTGGCAAAGCCCAAGCCATACCGATTTATTTCGAGGGAACGAATCGCTTTATGAAAGGCTTCTTTATAAGTTTTTCCGATGCTCATTACTTCTCCGACAGCTCGCATTTGTGTGCCTAATTTGTCTTGAGAACCGCTAAACTTTTCAAAAGCCCAGCGGGGAAACTTAACAACAACATAATCACCGGTCGGGGTGTATTTATCGAGTGTACCATCCCGCCAGTAAGGAATTTCGTCTAGAGTTAAGCCAACGGCCAGCATTGCGGAAATCGAAGCAATCGGGAAGCCGGTGGCTTTTGACGCCAAGGCCGACGAACGGGAAGTACGAGGATTAATTTCGATGATCACCACCCGGTCAGAGACTGGATCATGAGCCATCTGAACATTCGTGCCGCCAATAACTTCAATTGCTTCAACAATGGAATAGGCCATTTTCTGCAAACGCCGCTGAAGCTCTGTACTAATGGTGAGCATCGGGGCGGAACAGACAGAATCACCGGTATGCACGCCCATGGGATCAATGTTTTCAATGAAGCAAACCGTTAACATCTGATTTTTCGCGTCCCGAACAATCTCCAGTTCCAATTCTTCCCAACCTAATACGGATTCCTCAACAAGGATTTGTCCGACCATACTGGCTGAGATTCCTCGCGAGGCAATCGTTCTTAACTCCTCCACATTATAAACCAGGCCGCCGCCGGTACCACCCATCGTGTATGCCGGACGAATAACCACAGGGTAGCCAAGTTCCTGAGCGATTTTTTCAGCTTCTTCAACACTATAGGCCGGTTGGCTTAGAGGCATGTCAATCCCTAAACGAGTCATCGTTTCTTTGAAGGCAATGCGGTCTTCACCACGTTCGATGGCTTCGACCTGGACACCGATCACTTTCACGGCGTACTTTTCTAAAACGCCTGACTCAAACAGTTCGGAACATAAGTTTAGGGCAGACTGTCCACCTAAATTCGGAAGCAGGGCGTCGGGGCGTTCTTTAGCAATGATGTCGGTCAGGCTATTTACATTCAGTGGTTCTATATAAGTTGCATCCGCCATTTCCGGATCCGTCATAATTGTGGCCGGATTTGAATTGACAAGTACGATCTTATAACCCAGATTGCGCAGGGCTTTGCATGCCTGTGTCCCAGAATAGTCAAATTCACAAGCTTGTCCAATTATAATCGGACCTGAACCAATAATTAGTATTTTATGGATATCAGTTCGTATAGGCATTTTTTTCCTCCATTCCAGAGTACAAGGTAAGTGATTTCGTATGAATTAATAAGATAATTATATCAGAGATGATGTAATAAGCAGTGATGAATAATTTTGCATTTATTTGAGGTGGATATTTTTTACAAAATTCAAGCCACCTGTTTAAATTCAAGCGGCCTTTCGGTATTATATAATTTAAATGCTGTGAGCACCTATTTGTCGGAATGCAAATTAAATAAATTTGTACTAAGGTATTTTTCCCCCCGATCGGCGAAAAGTACCACCACAAAGCCTTCATCTATATAATCAATACATTCAAGTGCTGCCAGCATGGCAGCCCCGCTGCTCATTCCGACAAAGATTCCTTCTTTTAACACAATAGCTCTGGACATTGCAAAAGCGGCCTCGGATTCAATCATCACCTTCCGATCAATTTGGGTGGGATCGTAGATTCCCGGGACGATGGCTTCCTGCATGTTTTTAAGACCTTGAATGTAATGCCCTACGACAGGCTGCGCTTCGACGATCTGGACATCAGGATTTCTTTTTTTCAGTCCCATTCCTACTCCCATGAGGGTCCCTGAGGTACCTAGCGCCGAGACGTAGTGGGTGACTTTGCCTTGGGTGTCCTCCCAAATTTCATTTGCTGTGGTTAAATAATGGGCCAGCTTATTATATTCATTGGAAAACTGGTTTGGCATAAAGTATTGATCAGGATATTTGCGGCAAATCTCACAGGCTTTTCTGATGGCCCCGTCGGTTCCCTGAGAAGCATCCGTCAGGATGATGCTTGCGCCAAAAGCCTCAATCATTTTACGGCGTTCAATAGAAACTGATTCGCTCATTACAATTTTTACGGCATATCCTTTTACTGCGCCGATCATTGCTAAACCAATTCCCGTATTTCCGGAGGTAGGCTCAATGATCGTTTTTCCTTTAGTTAAAGTACCGCTTTCTTCGGCCTGTTCAATCATTTTTAAGGCAATGCGATCTTTGGTGCTTCCGGTTGGGTTAAAACCCTCCAGCTTTGCGTAGAGTTGAATATGCGGTTTGGGATTTAATTTATTTATTTTGACCAGCGGAGTATGTCCAATGGTCTGGAGTATATTATCGAACATGTGCGTTTCATCCTTCCAGTTTTCTGCTTAATACTATACCACGCATTTGCGGCAGGTAACAATGGAAAAAACAAAAAAAACTTAATCATATTTTCGGCCGTTTGGTTTTTGTTAAAATAATCACCATCTAGTATTCTTGCTATTACTGAAAATAAGCATAATTTATAATTTTCTATTGTTATAAATAGGCAAAAAAGTGTATAATTTTACTAATCATTAATATTTTGATATTATGAGTATAAACTTAATTACTTCATTTTAATTACTCCATTTATTCAGGTGAGAATTGATAAAATCAATAATTATCTTATTTTCCTCTTTTCCTGAGCCGCTGATTGACAATGGTTCTCCAAAGGCCATATGAATTGGTTTACTGCGATTGATTGGCCCCAAATCCTTTAGGTGTTTTCCGTTTTCCCAAAAATCAGTTTTTATGGCAATGGGGACCACTTGAACCTTAGCTTTGTTTGCCAGCTTTACCCCTAAGGTATTAAAATCCTTCGGATCAAATTTTACGGTTCTTGTGTTTTGCGGAAAGACAATAATCGATACCCCATTAGTTAATAATTCTTGTCCTTCTTTCATTACTGTTTGGAAATCTGCCCGAGAATTCTGTCTGCTGACAACAATAGGATTGCGTGAACGCATAATCGGGCCGAAAAATGTGTGGTTAATAAGACTCTCTTTAACAACATAGGTTGCATTCATGTGTGGAACAATCAGACAGGGAAAAACCAATGTCTCAAGCGTGCTCATATGGTTGCTGATAAATACCACAGGTCCTTTACACTTAAGCAAATTATCTAGCCCCGTGATATGAAACCTACCTCCGCAGCCTTCTATTAACTTTAACATATCTAATGAAGATAAGGCCCAAGTTTCTCTGTCATATTGACCTTTTAAGGCTAAACTGCGAGTCTTTAGTACAATATGAAAAAATCTGCACATGAAATATAAACGTGTATTGAACACTACTTTATCAAAAAAAAATCGACGAGTATCTTCCTTAGTATGATATGAATCCTCCATAAAAAAGTGCAAAGTAATGCCTCCCGTTTAATTCAATAATTCCCAAACTAATTGGGAGAAACCTGATCATTAATTCTTTTTTACTGCTGAAATTCCTCTACTAAAAAGTAATCTTTTATTTTAATTATTCACATTATTAGTAATCGGTATTAATAGTCAATATGATGTAAATAATAATGGAAGATGATGCCAGAAGATCAGTATATTGCTTTAACTTGCTTTAACGCGGATCACCAAAAGATTTATGATCTTCGATCTTCTTTTTAATTCAAGGAGGAAAGAAAAATGAACATTGATAAGGCATTTTATCATAATCTTATGAAAAAGATAGTTGCTGATCCTTGTGAAGTAAAGTATTGGGATGGAGAAGTTATAAGTTACGGTGAGGGAGAGGCTCAGTTTCGGATCGACTTCAAGGAGCCAATTGCAAAATCCGAGATTATCAAGGATGCGTCACTGGCCCTTGGTGAAGGGTACATGCATAACAAAATTGATATTGAAAGCGGAGTACAAAAAGTTATCGAATCTATCTATAAAAACCAGGATAGTTTTCTTAACGAAAAGAAACTTTATAAAAAATTGGCCAATGGCCTAACTAATGGTTTACGAAAAAATAAAGAAAACGTTCAATATCATTATGATATTGGCAATGATTTTTATCGTTTATGGTTAGATGAAAGCATGACCTATTCCTGTGCTTATTTTAAATCTCCTGATGATAGTTTGTATCAAGCTCAAATGAACAAAGCGCATCATATTTTGCGAAAGCTCAATTTACAACCTGGGCAAACGTTGCTCGATATCGGCTGTGGCTGGGGTGAACTAATCCTTGCCGCTGCTAAAACTTATCAGGTTAAAGTTCTGGGAGTAACCCTTAGTTCAGAACAATACTTACGGGTCTTGGAAAGAATTCAAGAGGAGGGATTAGAAGAGCTCGTTGAAGTAAAACAAATCGACTTTCGGGAATTAAAGGACAGAACTTTTGATCGAGTTGTAAGTGTAGGGATGATTGAGCACGTAGGCAAAGAAAATCTTAACGGCTACTTTTCTGCCGTAAAATCTTTTTTAAATGGTGGCGGGATTTCTCTTTTGCATAGTATAACAGGTTTTAATGATGAAGGGGGAACAAATAGCTGGATTAGTAAATATATTTTTCCAGGTGGATACATTCCTTCAATTCAAAGGTTAGTTACTTTAATTATAGACAATAAGTTCTGTCTTGTGGATGTGGAGAGCCTGCGCGAGCACTATACAAAGACTTTGGAATATTGGGCCAAGAACTTCGAGAAGGCCCTGCCGGAAATTAGAAAAATACAAGATGAGACTTTTATCCGCATGTGGAGGCTTTATCTGAACGCCTGTGCAGCTTCTTTTCATAGCGGTAATATAGATGTCCATCAATTATTATTTACTAAAGGCGTGAATAATAATTTGCCCTTAACAAGAAATTATATGTATGAATGAGATGGTTTAAGGGTTTAAGCGGTAAAATCCGTTTAGAAATTAATTGACAATTTTGAGATTTTAGATTATCATGATTATCGTTGTAGTACACTATTAGTTGATATAGGGGTGTCGCCAAGCGGTAAGGCACCAGACTCTGACTCTGGCATTCGGTGGTTCGAATCCATCCACCCCCGCCACTAATTTTTGTTGGCGATTTGTGAAGATATATCAGGAAGATATACTAGTTAGATATACTAGTAAGTGTGTTTTATCTGCTATTTAAGACGCTTAATTAAGCGTCTTTTTTATTTGTTGGGCTAGCGGGAATTTTAATATATTTTATCGTTTTTTGGGGAGCTTTCCCTCCCTCGGGGTATATTGGAACATGGTTTTTTCTTAAGTCTTTTTAACGTTCTTAAGTCTTCTTAACGTTCAGATTGTTCAGATTCCTGTCAATAGATTCCCTTGTGCTGCCTAATGTGCTGTCTAAATTAGTATTTTGTTGAGGCAGCCATAAATGCAGCAGTTGCTGTTTACTAATCCAAACTAATTTTGGTTTGTTTCCTAGTTTGTTGTTACGTGCTTTGCCTAAAGGATGATAAATAAACATCAGAATCCTTTGCATAAAACCGATTCTGCGGATTGTCCAGGAAGTAGGTACTTCTTGGACTTGAAAGCCAAGGCTTTTAAGGCTGCGATTTTTACCACGATTTAGTAATGTATATCCCAATAAGACCTTAATATTCTGATAATCTGGGCTTTCGGCAACGAATTTAGCGAGACCGGGCAAAGATTTACGAAAAAGTGACAAGGTTCGTATCCCTGCTTTTTGAATATCGCTTTCTTTGCTTTGCATACGCAGGCTGGCTAAATGGATATCAGCAACTAAATCACCTTTTTTAGCCAGTAATGTTCCATCGTTATCATAAACCTCCGGACCCTCATAACGTTTTAGAGCTAAGCGAAATAAGTTTGTAGCATCAATCCATTTAATTGAAAAGTAGTTTGCATAGAGATGTTCCCATTTTTTCCATAACCCAAAAGCCCAGCGCCGCCATAAAGGCCATTTGCGTAATTCTAAAGGAGTGATCGGGAGTTTATATTCCTCGGTAATCTGTCGGCAAATATTTCTTAATGCCAGTATGGAATTCTCCGGGGCACCGGCTTCTCCGCCGCTGTCATGTAAAAGCAAAATAGAACCTGGTTTAATACTTTTTAGGAGTCGAGAGCTGATTTCTGCAGGAGTACGCTGTGCTTGCCAGTCATTTCCTTTAACACTCCACAGTATAGCCTGTTTATTGTTTTTTTTCATCCATAACCATAATGCAAGATTAAATGTCCCCCAAGGCGGGCGAATCCAGGGAATTTCGTTTCCTGTTATAGACTCTAATGTCTTTATATTTTCTTGCCATTCATGCCAAGTGGCCAGAGGCGACATTTTCCAACTTAGTCGATGATGCTGGGAATGGGCTCCAACTTGATGACCTCTTGCAAGAATTTGTTGAATTAAACTTGGATAGCGCGCTGCCTTTTCACCGACGACAAAAAAAGTTCCGGACACTTTGAAATAATCTAGTACATCCAGCACGCGTGGTGTAAAGTTCGGATCCGGCCCATCATCAAAGGTGAGACTTACACCGGGGCCATATTGGTATTTCCAACTTCCAATGCCAAGACGATGCAAAAATAAATCCGGTATAACGGTATAGATAGCTAATCCTAATATTATTACTATTATTGAGTAAGATACCCACTGCATAACCGATAACCTATCCTTCTTTTTTAGATTGTAGCTTTGCTGACTTATTTCAGAGATTCCAACAGTTATTGGCCCCCGAAGTCCCATGGAATAACTTATTGTAAAGCAAAAAATTTCTAACTTGATTAGCTTGATTAGTTAGTGGCTTCTTGATTAGTCAGTGCTTTCCTTTTTAGTATAATTCCCAGATCTAGACTTTTTACCTATTGATATTGCCGGATTGGCCAATTAAATATGGAAATTAATTTAGAAATTTATCAGAGGACATAACATAAAATGAACTATTATGAAGAACAATAAGATAAATAACCAAGAAAGTTGCTTTGAAGAAAGAGGAGATGAACTTGAAGAAGATTTTATTCTTGCCGTTCTTGACAATACCAACAGGGCATCACTCAGTGGCAAATGCTTTAATCGGTTCTCTTCGAAAACGGATTCAAGGAGAATTTGTAAGCATCGACTTTCTTAGTTATGTTAATTCACAATTAGAAAAGGGTTTAAGCAAATTATATTTGAACTGGATTAGTTTCTCGCCGTCAACTTACAATTTGGCTTACGGTCACTTTGTTTATCCTTTAAATAGCACAAAATTTAAAAAGCTTTATGAAAGTATGTTTCTGACAAAGATGGAACGGCTGTTATCAGACGAGCAGCCGGATCTTATAGTATGTACCCAAGCTTACCCATCTTACCTGATATCGCGATTAAAAGTCCTTGGAAAAATAAAAATTCCGGTTATAAATGTGTACACGGATTTCTTTATTAATAATATTTGGGGGCGCGAGGGGATTGACTATCATTTTGTTCCGGATGCGCAGTCAAAAAAAGAATTAGTCGAAAAATATTACATAGCGGAAAACAAAATATCTATAACCGGTATTCCCGTCGATGAACGATTATTTCCAACAGTACAAACAGGACAAATAATACAAAGGCAAAAAACATTCCCATCTTATCATGTTCTAATAGCAGGTGGGAATAACGGGCTGGGAAATGTTAAAATTATGCTCCAAGCTTTGCAAAATTCCCAGAATATTTATTGCACTGTTCTATGTGGTAATAATAAAAGACTTTTTAAGAAAATTTCGTCTTGGCAGATAAAGAATATTAAACCGCTTTCTTATATTTCATCTAAGAGGGAAATGGCCCTGCTATATAACCAAGTTGATGCGATTATCACAAAACCCGGCGGTGTAACGATCAGCGAAGCACTGTGGAACAGAAAACCGATTTTTGTCTATTCAGCTCTGCCCGGGCAAGAACAAATTAATTTCCAATGCCTTAGTGCGCGTGGTTTGGTTTATCCAATAATTGATGAAAAGCCTGTGTCGGAACAATTACTTAATGTTTTAAACGATGATTTTAAACAGGCAATCTGGCGAAAACGAGTTGATAACTTTTTAAATGAGGTAGACAAAAGTGCTTGGGAAAAAATTTTGGAGATTCTAGATATAAATCAAGTTGAAACCATTCTCTAGGTGGTCTCTACCGCAGCGTTTGGTAAAACTTGACTAATAATATGGCTTTAATTATAATGTACTTTGAATGTTCCAAGTTTTATTTATACACATGTAAAAATTTTGATAAGGGGGATAAAAAATGCCTTTTATTCAACTTGAAGGTGGCAGGATCAAAAAAGAACAAAAGGAGAAGCTTATTGGTGAATTAACCAGGGTCTCCAGTGAGATACTCGGTATTCCAGAAGATGCATTTTTGGTACTCATCAAAGAAAACGACTGGGATAGCTGGGGCACGGGAGGAAAAGTGCTTAGCAAGGTCATAGCGGAAAGAGCAAAGAAATCATAATTAGTTAGTAAGAAGAATTCAGAAATGGCCTGGTTTATTGTGCGACATGAAGGTTGTGGCGTAAGAGAGGAAAAAGCCTGGGTTTAGTGACTGGGGGCATTTTTGTCTCTTTTTTTTGTCTTTTATGCAGCAATTGCAATGTAAAATAAACAGTATAGGCTACAAATCCTTCCTCTGTTCGAAGAAGATTTAAATGAAATCGTAGATTACATTACCTTACGACTTCATAATCCTGACGCTGCTAATAAGTTAATTGATGCTGTAGAAGCTGCTATCTATGATCGGATATCTTCTAAATGGGGAACAAATTGATATTGTCATAAGTGGAAAATATGCTTAGACGTGAGTGAATGCCCTCACGTCTTTTCTTTTTGCCGGAATAAATGGAATACCCATTTTACATAGATTCAGAAAAACATCAGTTAGAATTCAGACAGTAGGCATCGTCAGTTCAAATTAATGGGGTATCCTATAAATAGAAATAAGTGAAGGGGTGATCAGCATGTGAAATAGTAAAAGCAACATCAGCAACATAGAAAAATTAATTTGTAAGGAGGTTCATCTATGCGAAAAGGATTCAAAAAAATGATGATAACCGTTTTTGCCTTAGCAATCATGCTGGCAATGGGGGTAACGGTCTATGCTGCCGGTACATCCATCAATAATAATGTTAATGGTAAGCAGGCAAACTGTAAGCAGGCAAACTGTAACATGCTCACTGACGAACAAAAGACGCAGTTTGCCAATGAAGCAAAGACTCGGTTGCAGCAGAATTTGGCTGACGGCAAGATCACACAGGAGCAATACGATGCGGGACTTAGTGCCATTGAAGAGGGTAAAATGCCATTTGCCAGGGGCGGCAAACACGGATTTGGCATGACCGAGGAACAAAGAGCAGCAAAAGATGGCATGCGGGACAAATGGGATGCCCTGACCGATGCTCAAAAGAGCGAAATCTATGACCTCCATGATCAAAAGGCAGCTATTGACAACCAAATAATCGATAAGTTTATTGAGTTTGGCGTTATGGACTCCGATACGGCTGCAAGCATGAAAGAGCGAATCGAAACTAAAAAGGGCGATATGCGCAAGAACGGCGGGATGCC
>CAYWSF010000020.1:0-13100 GCA_964460725.1 uncultured Desulfosporosinus sp. | reverse complement strand
CCATTACCAGTCGCACCCCGTGCGGGTGCGTGGATTAAAACAATATTTTTTGACCTTGTAGAAATGTTGGTTTATACTAGGATAGATAGACCATTGATATGAGGTGTCAGGTTACGAAGAAAGTTGCAGTTGTCACTTTAGGATGCCCAAAGAATCAGGTTGACAGTGAAATAATGTCGGGATCACTTTCCCGGGATTATACCCTTGTGGAAAACCCTGAAAAAGCAGATATTATAGTGGTTAATACTTGTACATTTATACAATCGGCAAAGGAAGAATCCATTGAAGCTATCTTGGAGATGTCTCGCTTGAAAGAATTCGGCAACTGCCGGACCTTGATTGCAGCTGGATGCTTGGCGCAGCAGTACGGACAAGAATTAATGCAGGATATTCCTGAATTGGATGGTGTGCTGGGCACTGGAAATGTTGATGAGATTACTAAATTAGTACAAGCATCCGGGAGGACACGCACAACCCTGATTAAAGAGGGAGCGCCTGATTTTCTTTATAATGAGTTGATGCCTCGCAAGCGATTTGCCCCGGATTATTTAGCTTATGTAAAAATAGCCGAGGGTTGCGATAACTATTGTACTTATTGTGTTATTCCCTCTGTGCGGGGACATTTTCGCAGTCGTCCGGGGGAATCTGTGATTCGCGAAGTTCAGGAAATGGCGGCGCAAGGGGTTAAAGAAATTATGGTTATTGCACAGGATACCACGCGCTATGGACTGGACCTTTATGGTGAATTGCGCCTTCCACAGCTTATTCATCAGCTTGCCCGCATTGAGGGTATCGAATGGATTCGATTAATGTATTGTTATCCTGACCGGGTTACTGATGAACTAATTGAGACGATTCGTCAGGAACCGAAAGTATGTAAGTATATTGACTTGCCGCTGCAACATGCGGATAATAAAATATTAAAAGAAATGAATCGCCGCGGAACAATCGAAGAGGCCGAAGCACTGATTGAAAGATTACGCCATGCCATACCGGATATTACTATTCGGACGACTTTGATCACGGGTTTTCCGGGAGAAAGTGAACAGGAGTTTCAGAATATGGCGGATTTTATTAAACGTGTTCAATTTGATCGTCTGGGGGTGTTTGCTTATTCTCAAGAAGAAAATACCCCGGCCGGTCTGCGAGCGGATCAAGTTTTACCGGAAATTCGTGAACAACGCCGCGAACAGATTATGCAAATCCAACAAGATATTTCTCTGGCAAGACAACAGCGTTGGGTTGGACGAGTGGTTACAGTGTTACTTGAGCAGCAACTGCCAGATGGACGGTGGATGGGACGCACCGAAGGTGACGCTCCGGAAATCGATGGGCAGGTTTATATTACAGGTGCTCAAAGCTCGCTGCGGATGGGTAACCTGATCAAAGTTCGCATCCTTGAAGCGGATAGCTACGATTTATTAGGAGAGGTTGTTTCGTGAATTTACCCAATCGTTTAACTCTTGCCCGGATTATTCTGATTCCGGTGTTTATGGTCTTTTTGTTGCTTAAGCCTGAGCTTTTTCCCCATCAAGATATTTTAGCAGCGATCATCTTTATCTTAGCAGCCGCAACAGATGGTTTAGATGGTTATATTGCCCGCAAGCGTAACCAAGTTACAAATTTAGGTAAATTCCTGGATCCGCTTGCTGATAAATTATTGGTTTCTGCTGCTTTGATTTCCTTGGTACAGCTTGGGGATGTAAAGGCTTGGGTTACCTGGATCATTTTAGCCAGGGAGTTTGCCGTGACGGGACTGCGTGCCATAGCGGCAGTAGATAATGTGGTCATTAGTGCCAGTAAGCTCGGTAAAATTAAGACTGTTACTCAGGTGGTTGCCATTTCAGCAATTTTACTGCATGACTGGCCGCTTTCCTTAATTGGCATTCCGGTTGGACAACCCCTTTTATATGTTGCCTTAATATTTACGGTGATTTCCGGGCTTGATTATTTGTTTAAAGCGCGAAAATACTTACATAAGTAGGGTGCATAAATTTCCCTAATAACAGGCTCTTACTCAAACACAAAGATAAGCGCCTAATTATGGAAACTCTGCGGCTCTAAAGCGTTAGTATGACTGGATACTACATTTAAAGTATGTGTCAAATAAAGTATGTGTCAAAAAATTCGTGTTTGAGCAAAGAACTTGATAAACATTAAAGAGACGGTAAAGCACAAACAAAAGCGTTGTGAATCGTCTCTTTTTGGTTGGATATTTATGGTCTTTTTGGCTGCAAAATGTTTGTCTGAACAAATAAACTTCATGTTATAATATTGATAATTATATGAATTATTGCTAAATGGAGGAAGTAAATGGAAATACGGCGAATATTGCTGATCGGCCTGGTTGGTTTTCTGATCTTTGGCTTGTTGCTGGGGGGTATGTTTGTATATCAGAAAAACTGGCAGGATGTTTCCATCCAAAGTCAGAGTCAACAGATCCCAGGCGTCGTTTCTGCTAAAATTGTGAAGAATAATGGCCTCAAAGAGCTGGATGTAGTTATCGATCAGATTACGGATCTTCGTCGAGCCGGCCTGGCCCTTCAAAAAATAGCTGATGATTTACCGATTCGTTTTTTTGACCAGAATAATGATGATTTAAAGGAAGTGTTTGGTCAAATGCAGTTTGCTTTGCAGGAAGGAATTGCTTTGGGTAATTTTACAGAAATGGAACAAAAGGTCAGAGCCCAGGCCGAGCAAGCAGGCATGCAACTGGAGTTGGAAATAGACGGTGATGCCATTTACGTGATCTTGAATCAAGGAGAAGCGCAGCTGGTTGCAGTACTCGAAAGGCATGGCCAGGGAAAATATTTACCCACGGAAAAACAATAGGATTTATCAAAATAATAGTTTGTATCGTAGAAAACAGTAGAAAACAACACTAAACAACAGTAGTAGATAACAATAGAAACATATGGAAAACAATAGGAAACAGCAGAAAATAACACAAACGACAATAGTAGATAACAATAGAAAACATAGAAAACATTAGAAACAATAGAAATATTAGAAACAATAAAAACAGTAGACACAATAGAAAGTAATTGACAAAATCGTAGGAGGAAGAGATTGTGCAATTAAAAGATATCTTAATAAGTTTAGGGCTGGGGGTTTTTGCCTTTCTCCTGGTCATGGGATACAATGTGCTCCCAATTGGGTTAGTGATTATAGCAGCTTATTTTATTTGGACGTTTGTCCTCTCCCGTCAAGTTCTAAAAAATACTAATGGGGTGTCTATCACCAGCACACCAATTGATTTTGAAGACATCGGCGGACAGGAGGTCGCCAAAAAGGAACTGCAGGAAGGGTTGGACTTTTTAATTTACTCTGAGCGGATCAAGGATTTAGGGATTCGTCCCTTGAAAGGGATATTGTTATCCGGTCCGACGGGGACAGGAAAAACATTATTGGCGAAAGCAGCCGCCCGGTATACCAATTCGGCATTCCTGGCGGTATCCGGAAGTGAATTCGTCGAGATGTATGCAGGCGTAGGCGCGGAACGAGTGCGCAAGCTTTTCCGCAAAGCGCGGGACATGTCTCGCAAAGAGAATAAAAAAAGTGCCATTATTTTTATTGACGAAATGGATATTTTAGGAGCGAAACGCGGCAGCAACGTTTCACACCATGAGTATGACCAAACCCTTAATCAATTATTGGTTGAGATGGATGGTTTAAATACGGATCAAGGAACGAATATTTTAGTGATGGCCGCAACAAATCGGCCGGAAGCCTTAGATGCAGCTTTACTCCGGCCGGGGCGTTTTGATCGGCAAGTGAGGGTTGATCTCCCCGATAAAGAAGGCCGCATGGCAATTTTGAAAATCCATACCAAGAATAAACCATTAGCGAAAGAGGTTGATCTAAAGGACATCGCTCGTGAAACTTTTGGCTTTTCCGGTGCGCATTTGGAGAGTGTAACTAATGAAGCTGCCATTTTTGCCTTGCGTGAAGAGGCCAGTGAAATCAATGAACACCACTTACATGAAGCCGTGGAGAAAGTGATGTTGGGAGAAAAACTTGATCGCAAACCAACTGCGGAAGAATTGAGGCGTGTGGCGATACATGAGAGTGGACATGCCATACTTGCGGAAAAGGCTCGACCAAATTCAGTTGCTCAGGTTTCCATCCGTTCACGGGGTTCCGCTTTAGGATATGTCCGTCATTATCCCAAGGATGATTTATATTTGCATACCCAGGAGATGCTGGAAAGTCAGATTATGGTGGCTTTAGCAGGAGCTGCAGCGGAAGAGGAGATTTTGGGCATGAAGAGTACGGGCGCGATGGGTGATTATGAAATGGCCCTGGATTTGGTTGAAAAGTTACTTTATGCAGGCATGTCTTCATTAGGGATTACGGATGTTTCTCTTTTAAGTGCCGAACAGCGCCAATCTGTAACCCGTTCTATTTTAGCAGATCTGGAAAAACAAACGATGAAGATCATTAAGGAAAATAAAGACCCCTTATTGAGAATTGCGGATATTCTTGCTAATGAAGAAAATATTAGCGGCGACACTTTGCGAAAATGTTTACAAGACACTGTTTTACAAGACGCTGTTCTTAAAGAAATCGTTATTTAAAAAATATGGTCATTAAGAAATGTAGTCGTTACTTAAAAAAATTTATTAATATTTTTGATTGGAGTGTCAAAAAGGTTAAATATTAATCAGCGCGTAAACCATAGAAATGCAATCCCAATTTAACGGCATTTAGACACGCATAATGGAGAACGCCGACCAAAATATATGTCGTATTGATGTGCCAAACCCATTTAGCATTAATAGTTGAACGGTGTTTCAGTGAAAAGCGTCTTTTGACACTTTAACCATTTTTAAATCTTTTTTTAAATCTCTTTTAATAAGAGGTTTATTTTTTGTATTAAGTAGCAAAAATAATAAGGATAGTTTTTTGTAAGCGGTAACCATTTTGTGTATAATGATTAATGATGTGCATGCGTTTATATTTGGAGGATGATACACTGTATGAAGGCTGAAATTGTCTCTACCGGAACGGAAATACTACTGGGTGAAACCTTTAATACAAGTGCCCACTTCTTGACAGGAAAACTGTCATCGCTGGGTATTGAGGTAGATTATCATACGACGGTCGGCGATAATCCTGAACGTTTAGAAGAGGTGCTGCGCCAAGCAATTGGGCGAACAGATCTTCTCGTGACAACGGGGGGGTTAGGTCCGACAGCAGATGACTTGACAAAAGAACTTGTTGCAAAAGTGATGGGTATAGAGATGGAGTTAGACTCCGCGAGCTTAGAGCATTTAAAGCAGTTCTTTGCCCGCCGTAAATCTCCGATGCCCCTAAATAATGAAAAACAAGCTTATCTTCCTAAGGATTCAATCGTTCTGCCCAATCCTATTGGAACAGCCCCCGGTGCGATTATTCAAAAAGATGGTAAGACTGCTATTATATTGCCGGGTCCTCCCTTTGAGATGATTCCTATGTTTGAAAATTATGTTTGGCCGGAGCTGCAAAAAATTGTCGGCCTGGATTCCGAGCGCATGTACGAACGCGTCCTGAAAGTGTTTGGCATCGGAGAATCGGCTATTGAAGTAGTATTGGTGGATCTGATGCATCTGCCAAACTTGTCTATGGCCTTACTGGCCAAAAGAGCTGAAATGCATATTCGCTTAGTGGCGAGATGCCCGCAAAAAACTTCCTCGGAGGCTGAAAAGGCCTTGAATCAGGCAGAAACCGAAATTCGCCGGCGTTTAGGAAATAAGGTTTTTGGCTGTGATCAGGAAACCATGATTGGTATTGTAGGACAACTCTTAAAAATTAATCAGTTAACCATCGCGACTGCTGAGTCATGTACCGGCGGTTTATTGGGTGCTGCCCTCACTCAAGAACCGGGTAGTTCTGAATTTTACCTGGGAGGGGTTGTCAGCTATTCTAATGCCCTTAAACAAGGGTTACTGGGAGTAAGTGAAGAAAACCTGCGCAAATATGGTGCTGTAAGTGAAGCGGTTGCGAAAGAAATGGCCGCTGGCATTCGTGCCAGAACGGGCGCAGATCTGGCCCTCTCAACTACAGGCGTTGCCGGTCCGGACGGGGGCAGCGTTCAGAAACCGGTCGGTTTGGTTTACGTTGCTTTAGCTTCGCCTGAGGGTGTTCAAGCGGATAGAATTCAGCTTTATGGCGAACGGGAGTCTGTTCGTCAGTTAACTGTACAATCGGCACTGAATAAGGTGCGCGTTTATTTGTTAAAAGCGAAAGGAGATAATATATTAGGTGATGGTTGAACGTTTAAAATCTTTTGGAGATAATCAATTAAGTAAACAGCTTTTACAGGCCCTGTCCGAAATGGGCTTTGAAGAGCCTTCCCCCATTCAAAAAGAAGCTATTCCGGTAGCTTTTGAAAATCTTGACATTATTGGCCAGGCCCAGACAGGGACGGGGAAAACTGCTGCTTTCGGCATTCCGATTACTGAAAAGGTCAATGCCAGATTTCAAGCGGTCCAAGCGCTGATCGTTACCCCCACTCGTGAACTGGCTATCCAGGTTGCTGAGGAAATGGCTAAAATCGGCAAGTATCGCCGTGTTAAGACGCTGCCAATTTATGGCGGACAGCCGATTGATCGTCAGATTCGGGCCTTGCGCATGGGATATCAGGTAGTAGTCGGAACTCCCGGGCGGTTATTGGATCATTTGAACCGGGGGACCCTGCGTCTTCAACATGTAAAAATGGTCGTGCTGGATGAAGCAGATGAGATGTTGGATATGGGCTTTATTGATGACATTGAGAGCCTGTTAAAGGAAGTCCCGGCTGAGGAACGGCAAGTTATGCTTTTTTCCGCCACCATGCCCCTGGGCATACGCAAATTAGCCAAGACTTATATGAAAAACCCCCGCTACGTTTCGGTTAGTCAGGATGAACTGACCGTGCCACAGATTGAGCAGGTTTTTTATGAGACCAGGGAAAGTGTTAAAGTCGATGCTTTGTGCCGGATTATTGATGTGGAGGATATTGGGCAAGGAATTATTTTTTGCCGGACAAAACGCGGTGTGGATGAACTGGTGATCGCCTTGGAAGCCCGGGGATATTTTGCCGATGGGTTACATGGGGATTTAAACCAGCAACAACGTGATCGGGTGATGAAACGGTTCCGGGTCGGCAAGACGGAATTATTGGTAGCCACTGATGTTGCGGCTCGGGGCTTGGATATTAAGAATTTAACCCATGTCCTGAACTTTGATGTTCCGCAGGATCCGATTTCTTATGTGCATCGGATTGGACGAACCGGGCGCGTAGGCCGCAAAGGAAAGGCCATCACTTTGATTTCGCCGAAGGAATACCGGCAGCTTCGTCTGATTGAAAAACTGGTTAAAACCAGAATCCGGCGCCAGGAACTGCCGTCAATGGCAGATATAAGTGAACGTCAGGCGGTAAATCTTAAAAATCAACTCATTAGGTTAATCCAAAGCAATCGCTTGGGCAATTACCGCGCCATCGTTGGCGAGTTGCTTGAGGAATATGATTCCACTGATGTGTCAGCCGCTGCTTTAAAGTTCGCGGTTGAGGGAGCGGGTGCCGAAGAAAGTATCGAAAATAAAGAAGAGCATATGCATTTTGGCGACACCGGTGCTGCTGTGGGCATGGTGCGTTTATTCATGAACATCGGCAGAGCACAGCAAATTCGCCCGCAGGATATCGTCCGTTGGATTGAAGATGAAAGCGGCGTACCGGGAAACATCATTGGTGTGATTAATATTTATGATAAATTCACATTTGCTGAGGTCCCGATTGAATATGCTTCACGGGTTTTGAATTGTATGCATCAAGCGATGATTAAAGGACGCCGAGTAAATATTGAACCGGCCAAAGCCCGTGAAAACTAAAGATCCTTCGCTGCGCTCAGGATGACAGGATACAAATAATTTAACGAAATAAGCTAACGAAATAAGCTAACGGAGGGACTATTCGTAATAAATCGCCTTGGCTAGATAATGCGTTAAAAGAAATTTATTAAGCGCTATGAGGGGGAGAAGGAATGGCTGATACCAATACCAATAAGCTGAAAGCCTTGGACCTTGCCTTATCAAATATTGAAAAGCAGTTTGGCAAAGGTTCGATTATGAGACTTGGGAAATCGCCGACAGAAATGTCCATCGATGTTATCCCAACCGGTTCATTAGCGATAGACCTTGCCTTAGGCGTAGGCGGGGTGCCGCGCAGGCGGGTTATTGAGGTTTATGGACCGGAGTCATCGGGTAAGACAACCGTGGCGCTGCATATTATCGCCGAAGCGCAAAAGATGGGGGGAGTGGCTGCTTTTATTGATGCTGAGCATGCCCTCGATCCCGTTTATGCAAAGGCCTTGGGCGTAAATGTCGATGATTTGCTGGTTGCGCAGCCGGATACGGGAGAACAGGGGTTAGAAATCTGTGAGGCCCTTGTGCGCAGTGCCGCTGTGGATATCATTGTGATTGATTCTGTCGCTGCGTTAGTTCCCCGTGCAGAAATTGAGGGGGAAATGGGAGACAATCATGTTGGCTTGCATGCCCGTCTCATGTCTCAGGCCTTGCGTAAGTTGGCAGGATCAATAAGTAAGAGTAATACCTGTGTTATTTTTATTAATCAAGTACGTGAAAAAATTGGCATAATGTTTGGGAATCCGGAAACCACTACCGGTGGACGAGCACTTAAGTTCTATGCCACAGTAAGGATGGAGATACGCCGGGCGGAGCCCCTTAAACAAGGGCAGGATATAATTGGAAACAGGACCCGGGTCAAAGTGGTTAAGAACAAAGTTGCTCCTCCCTTTAGAACGGCAGAATTTGATATTATATATGGGGAAGGAATTTCCCGTGAAGGAAGCATCGTAGACATTGGCGCCGAAATGGGGATTATCGACAAGTCAGGATCCTGGTATTCCTATAATGGAGATCGGCTCGGGCAGGGCAGGGAAAATGTCAGGGAATACCTTAAAACCCATCCGGAAGTAGCCGACAAGCTGGAAGCATTGATCCGTGCACGCATGAATCCATCGGCAACTGAAGCTGAAGAAGCATCTGAAGCAGCGTCTGAAGCAGCATCTGAAGCAACTAAGGATGATGGTTCGAGTGGCAAGTCCTAAACATCCTAAAAGTGTCTGGGAAGCGGCAGTGGGTTGTTTATCACGGCGTGCTCTGACAGGTTCTGAATTAGGGATTCGTCTCAGGGAAAAAGGCTATGCCGGCTCCGAAGTGCTGGAAGTGCTGGAAAAGATGGAGAAATTTGGTTACCTGAACGACTTGGAACTAGCCATTACAGTTGCGCAAAATCGGCTTAAACGTTATTCGCGGCGCAGGGTTCTTCAGGATCTGCAAAATCGCGGCTTAGCACCCCAAGTGATTGAGCAGGCGTTGAGTTCAACATATTCATTTGATGATGAAATAGAGCAGTGTTTAACGCTTGCCAAGCGTTGGTGGGTGCAAGAGAGCAAGCGCTGGGAGCAAAGAATTGCTCGGGATGGGACAAAGAATTCGGTGCCCCGTGAATTATGGCTTCAACAAAATATTGCTCGTAAGCTTTTTCAACGCGGCTATCCTTCTGATATGGTAAAGAACGTACTCGATCAGATTCAAACTTTTTAATGATAGTGAATGTTGAGACAAACTTGACATTCATTATAAATAATATTAATATTTATTATAGAAAAATGTGTCTGTTAAGATTTTAACCTTCAAGGGTTTTCTTATAGATTTCGTAGTAGTCAATTAAAATATACATTCCTTGGCTAACGAGAGTTGTAGGAAACAGGAGCTCACTCTAATTGCTCCTGTCTTTAAGGTTATGCTTAATGTGACTGGTTTTTATAACCAGTTTTTTTAATGAAGAAATTCAAAAAAGGAGGTGTGTGTGTAGAATGGAAACATTTGTTATCGGCTTAATTGCAATTGTTGTAGGTTTAGGTGCGGGTGCTTTTGCCGGTTGGCTTTTTCGCAAAAGCACTGCTGAAAAAAACATTGGTTCCGCAGAAGAAGAGGCCAAACGCCTTGTAGATAATGCCCTTTCGGAAGCGGAAAGCAAGAAAAGAGAAGCAATCGTAGCGGCAAAAGAAGAAGCCATGCATATTCACAACGATGTAGAAAAGGAAACCCGCGAACGGCGTAATGAACTGCAGCGGATGGAACGGCGCCTGGTCCAAAAAGAGGAGAGTTTAGACCGTAAAACTGAGTCCCTGGAACGCAAAGAAGAAAACATACATCACAAGGAAAATGAAGTAGCACAACAAAAAGACGAGTTAAACCGGCTGGTTGAAAAAGAACAAGCTGAGCTCGAGCGTTTGTCAGGCTTAACCTCGGAAGAGGCCAAACAGTTACTGCTCAAAAGTGTCGAAGAAGAAGTGCGTTATGAATCGGCAATTATGATTAAGGAAATTGAGACTCGTACTAAAGAAGAGGCAGAAAAACGGGCTAGAAATATTATTTCCTTGGCCATTCAGCGGTGTGCAGCCGATCATGTGGCTGAAACAACCGTATCCGTCGTGGCATTGCCCAATGACGAAATGAAGGGGAGAATTATCGGTCGTGAGGGGCGCAATATCCGTACTTTGGAAACTATGACCGGCATTGATCTTATCATTGATGATACCCCTGAGGCCGTGATTTTATCCGGGTTTGACCCAATACGCCGGGAAGTTGCGCGGATTGCGTTGGAAAAACTGATTGCCGATGGTCGTATTCATCCGGCACGTATTGAAGAAATGGTGGAAAAAGCCCAGAAAGAAGTTGACCAAAAGATACGCGAAGAAGGGGAACAGGCAACGTTTGAAACCGGTGTGCACGGGTTGCATCCGGAGTTAATTCGTTTGCTGGGTCGACTTAGATTCCGTACTAGTTACGGACAAAATGTCTTGAAGCACTCGACCGAGGTATCTCATTTAACAGGATTGATGGCTGCAGAATTGGGTGTTGATGTTGCGCTTTCCAAGCGAGCGGGTCTGTTACACGATATCGGTAAGGCTGTTGACCATGATATGGAAGGGACACACGTTCAAATCGGAGTTGATTTTGCAAAAAAATACAAGGAATCCCATGAAGTTATTCATGCCATAGAAGCTCACCATAATGATGTGGAGCCCAAAAGTATAGTTGCAGTTCTTGTGGCTGCTGCGGATGCAGTTTCGGCAGCTCGCCCGGGAGCACGCAGGGAAACCTTGGAGACATATATTAAACGTCTGCAAAAACTCGAAGAGATAGCTGAAAAATTTGATGGCGTGGAAAAGTGTTTTGCTATTCAAGCCGGACGGGAAGTTCGGATCATCGTTAAGCCGGACAAGATTGACGATGTGCTTGCGCCGCGCGTTGCGCGTGAAATTTGTAAGCGGATTGAAGAGGAACTTGAATATCCCGGACAAATTAAAGTAGTAGTGATTCGTGAAACCCGAGCGATTGATTATGCAAAATAGTTTAATGTGAAATTAGAACAGGCGATTCGGAGAATCGTCTGTTTTATAGCTTAAAAGCCAAAAATTCAAGGTTAAATTGGCAATAGGCATAGAACTTATTAGAATGGCTAAATAATAACTTAGTCTTAGAGTTTTCTTAGAGTTTCGAGTATCGCAAGCTTCGATTATGGCCTCGATTTGGAAAGGAGGATGAAGCAGTTGCATGTTCTTTTTATCGGAGATATTATGGGTAAACCCGGCCGGGGAGCAGTCAAACAATTTTTGAAACCCGTTCAATCGGAATATCAAATAGATGTCACTATTGCCAACGGAGAGAATGCTGCGGCCGGCAGAGGATTAACCAAAGGGGTTGCCGAGGAACTTTATGATTATGGCATAGAATTTTTAACGCTGGGAAATCATGCTTGGGATCAAAAGGATATTTTTAATTTTATCGATCATGAACCAAGACTGATTCGTCCGGCAAACTATCCGGTTGGAGCACCGGGACAAGGATATGGGGTTTTAAGAACAAAGGGTCTCAAGATTGGGGTTATAAATCTTTTAGGCCGGATTTATTTACCGCCGCTCGAGGATCCCTTTGCTGCCGCGATTCGTTGTATCAATCTGATCAAACAAGAGACCCCAGTGATCATTGTGGATTTTCACGCCGAGGCAACCTCGGAAAAGGTTGCCCTGGGCTGGTTTCTCGATGGTTTGGCAAGTGCTGTTCTGGGGACCCATACTCACATTCAAACCGCCGATGCTCGCCTGCTTAACCAGGGAACAGCTTATATTACGGATGTCGGGATGACAGGACCGCGCGATTCCGTCCTGGGTGTAAAAAAAGAAATTATCATAAATCGCTTTTTAACTCAACTACCTGCAAAATTTGAAGTAGCTACCGGTGCAATGCAGTTAAATGCCGTATTTTTAGACATTGACGAAAAGTCAGGAAAAACTCGTCGCATCCAGGCCATTCAAAAGGTTATCGAGTCATAAAAAATATTAAAACTATTTTTTGTAATAGAGGATTTTCCTTATCCCCTCTCGAATACATATATTCAAAGATGTGGTAATACTTGTAAACAATATTCGAGCAGGAGGATGTATTTATGGATGTATTAAAAATCTCAGCTAAATCTAGTCCGAATGCAGTCGCAGGAGCCCTTGCAGGAGTACTTCGTGAGCGAGGTGGCGCAGAACTACAGGCTATTGGTGCGGGAGCTCTCAATCAAGCCGTAAAAGCAGTGGCAATTGCGCGTGGTTTTGTGGCACCGAGCGGGGTGGATTTAGTATGTATCCCGGCCTTTACAGATGTCATAATTGACGGAGAAGAGAGAACAGCTATTAAATTGATAGTTCAGCCACGTTAAGCGATTCAATCACCTGTTTGCCATCAGACGGTGTAACAGGAGGACGGTTCCCTTGTCACGCAAAATGCAACAAGAGGACCGTCCCTTTGTTACAACCTCGGTAAATTGCGGGAGGAGCAAAAAAATGGCAGATTTCTACATCGTAGACGGACATTGTGATAGTATAATTGATTATGTAAATAATGAGCGGACCCTAAGAGATTCGTCAGCAGGTGGGCATTGGGATATACAGAGAGCCAGGCGCAGCGGCGTAGCCCTGCAATTTTTAGCAGCCTTTATTGAAACAAAATACAAACCAACCCGGTCTTTGCAGCGTGGTTTACAACTGATCGAAGGAGCA
>CAYWSF010000019.1:0-13631 GCA_964460725.1 uncultured Desulfosporosinus sp. | reverse complement strand
AGAAGGTTGGATACGGAAAGAGGGTGACAGAAGGTTGGATACGGAAAGAGTTATTCTGCACAGCGACCTCAACAGCTTCTATGCATCTGTGGAGATAATGCTTAATCCGCGACTGCGCGGACAGGCTGTGGTGGTATGCGGCAGTACGGAAGACCGGCATGGGATCGTGCTTGCGAAGTCGGAACCGGCCAAAAAGGCAGGCGTGAAAACCGGGATGGTTAATTGGGAGGCTAAACAGATTTGCCCGAACCTGATTGTGGTACCGCCCCAGTATGAGCAGTATCTAAAATACTCGAAACTAACGAGAGCAATCTATGAACGGTTTTCAGATCAAATCGAACAATTTGGGATGGATGAGGCGTGGATTGATGTGACTGACAGTCAGAGCCTGAAGGGATCCGGAATAGAAATAGCGGAAGAGATTAGGAAAACTGTCCGTGAGGAGCTGGGTATGACGGTAAGCATTGGGGTTTCCTTTAACAAGATTTTCGCCAAGCTGGGGTCGGACATGAAAAAACCGGATGCCATTACTGTCATTAGCAAAGAGAATTTTAAGGAGAAGGTCTGGACACTGCCCGCCGGCGATTTGCTCTATGTGGGAAGGGCTACAAACAAAAAGCTGGCAAGTTATGGTGCGCATACCATTGGCGATATAGTCACCGTCGGCCCGGATTTTATGAAGCGGCTTTTCGGCAAAAACGGCTTGCAGTTATGGATCTTCGCCAGCGGACAAGATACCTCCCGGGTGATGAACATCGGGTACCATTCGCCGGTTAAATCAATCGGGCACGGAATCACCTGCACTGCTGATCTGGAAAACAACGCGGAGGCCTGGAAGGTGATGCTGGAGCTGTCTCAGGATATCGGGCACAAACTGCGGATTCATGAACTATGCGCCCGGGGTGTGCAGATTACGATAAAAGATAATGAACTATTTTATAAACAGTATCAGGAACAACTTGGAACAGTTACCCAAAGTCCCATGGAAATAGCCCTTAAGGCCCGTTCCATGTTTGAAAAAAACTATAAATGGTATACTCCGGTTCGGGCGATAACCGTTAGAGCAATCAATTTGATCCCCAAGTCACAGCCGGAGCAGCTGAAATTATTTGAAGATTATGCAAAGAAAGAAAAACGGGAGCGGTTAGAGGATACCATAGAAAGTATCCGGAGTCGTTTTGGGAAGCGAGCCATACGCTCGGCGGTGTTGATCGGCGATCTCAAGATGCCCGGACGTGGGGTGCATGAGGTGGTTATGCCCGGGATGATGTATCAATAAGCATTTTGATAGGAATATCGCCATTTTCATGATTGTTTGTGCCCAAAGGGCATGGGGGTTGATAGGAATATCAGGAGCTATAAAAAGTTACGAACTTACACTAAAAGCAAAAACTTAGCAGCATTAGCTGTTGCCCAGGGTAAAGCAGCAGCCGCGATGAAGTTATCTTTTTAAAATTAAATTTTAAAAGATTAAACTGGTAAAATGCGACAATTTTCCCCTTGAACCCACTCGAAGCATGTGTTCTAATAATAAGGAACGGATGTACTAAGTGGGTTTGCCAATGAAGAAAAGGCCAGGGAACTGTTTAAAGCTTTAATTCCTCTGAAGAAAAAATGGTTTTGTCAGATTAGTATGGATGCGGCCAGAGATATCGAGCTGCTTAAGCTCATGAAGCAAAGCGGCTGTCTGGCGGTTCTGATCGGATTTGAGTCCTTAAATAAAGATAATCTAAAAATGATGAAAAAAAGTGCAAATCTCTAAAATGCGGATTACGAGCGAATCATCGCCAACGTGTATGACTGCCATTTGATGATTTACGCCACCTTTGTGATCGGCTATGACTACGACACCGGCGATACGATCCGGGATTTGGCCGAATTTGCCCGGAAAAATCAATTTTTGATTGCCAATTTTAAGCCCCTGATGCCCATGCCGGGCACAGGTCTGTATCAGAGATTAAAGCAGGAAAACAAACTGGTATATGACCGATGGTGGTTGGACGAGAGTTATAAGTACGGCGATGCCATGCTCAGGCCGGAGCAAATGACCACGCTGGAGTTAAAGCAGGGATGTCAGGAAGCAAGATACAACTTTTATTCCTGGAAAAACATCATCGGCCGGTTCTTGCATAAACAAGCCAATGCCTATGCTTTAATGAACAGCTGGCTTTTTTTGGCGGCAAATTGGATCTCCAGAAAAGAAATCCACGCTAAACAGGGGAGAAGGCTGGGTGAACAAGTTGAAAATAACGCTGATTAAACCGAATATTGGCCGCAGAGAGCATGGCTTATACGTGGATGAAGCCCGGATGGAACCCTTGCAGCTTGGCGTTCTAGCCGCTATGACACCTGCCGATATTGAGGTTGTTCTTTATGACGACCGCATGGAAATGGTGCCTTACGACGAACAGACGGATTTAGCCGCCATCACGGTGGAAACGTTTACCGCGCGGCGAGCGTACGAAATCAGCGCGGAGTACGCAGCAAGGGGCGTACCGGTGATCATGGGGGGCATGCATGCCAAGAGGGCCTTCGCCTTAGAACTGTTTACCGCGATGATCCCCCTGAAAAAAAGGTGGTTTGGATTGGTCACTTCTTCGATTGGGATCGATGACGAGATGGTAGATGTTTTTCAGAAGAGTGGCTGCGCTGGTTTACTGATTGGCTTTGAGTCCATCAGCCAGTCTTCGCAGAAATTTATCCATAAAGGCGTAATCGGGAGACGCCTTGGCGCCGCTGGTCTTTGCCATTATCAAAGCGCTTAACAGAATTGTCGAGAACCGTCGAGAACCGTCGAGAAGATTTCAGTGACATATGAATTGTTGCTTGGTATAATTAACTAATTACAAAAAAATCCAGAATTAGAACCAGTTAAACATATTTACACACGTTTATTATTACATATCCTTCAAGCAGAGTATGCCTATGAAATTACTATGTACGTGGTTATCGGACCTAGAAAACACAACAGTTAAAACAGAGGATTATTATGATTTTTACTTTCGAAAAATATTATACGGAGGTGAAGATGAATGCATAAAATTTCGATTAAAGAATATGCCGAGATGCATGTTGAATGTAATCCCACTATGGATTTGGAACTATTTGTATTGAGGCTAAAAGAAACTCTTAAACGAAAGAATTCAGGGACTAAATGCGGTGTTTGTGGTGATCCAATTTGGGCATTAGGATCTGCGACCTGTGGATATGATCGATGTTTTTTTTGTATAACCGGAGAACATGACGATTCTCAGGATTATGAAGTTTATTAATGATTGCATTCCTTTGCTGCAACTTTTGGGGAACTCGGCATTGGCCGATTCTAATGACCTGCCCCATGCCTTGTCGGAAAAGATTTTATTCATCTTTAACCAACTTCAATAACAACATTCTCAAATTGACAGATCAACTTAATACATGCCGTTCACTGCACTTTAAGCCAGTTGACGGCTTGTTTTTTTATGCAAACAATACACATATTTCTCATCATCGTACCATCATACACTAAGTTTAGATTCCTTATGAACAATTCCCATCCGGTTAATCGGATATCGGGCTGGTACCCACTGAGCCCGGATTTCCAAAAACGCAAACGTACCCTAGAGTGGCATTTTGGAAACTCCTTACGTTAGCATAGTTGAACATTTCAGCAAATAAAGAAAAGCAATGCAATAAAAGGATTTGAGCTGAAGGTCATCAAAATCACCGGAAATTTAATATCACCCGCGATGGATTTCTCCATCGAATGAGACAGTTAGTAATGAGGTGAGGAATAAGAACCTGAATTTGCATCAACAAGCCCAGGTTTAAATTTTTTATATGAGAGGCGGATTTAACTTTAAAGCATGACCGCTTTTTGGAAAGATTTTGATGTCCTTGTTAAAGAATCTCAGCCATCTGAATTACGCTACTGCTACTATGGTATAATAAATTAAAAAAATAATCGAACACTCTGTCAATTAACTAAAATGAGTTGTAGGAGAAAAACATAAGATTGTATAGAGAGGGAAGAGATGCTCAAAACATTATTAAAACGAAAAGATTCTGAGAAGAATTCTCCTCGTCCGGATAATCCGCATTGCATTGTTGTAAGTAATGTGAATAAATCGTTCGGAAAAAAGCAGGTGCTTTATGATATTAACTTAGAAATTCCCTATGGCCATATTTATGGCTTAGTGGGTCCGTCCGGCTGCGGTAAAACCACCTTGGTAAAAATTATTGCCGGTATCTTAGAAGCAACTTCGGGTGAAACGTACGTCCTGGGACAAGCAATGCCACAGCTTGGCTTAATGAATAAGATCGGTTATATGGCCCAGTCCGATGCCCTCTATGGTTCATTGACAGCCGGTGAGAATTTGCATTTTTTTGCCTCAATTTATGGAATGAGCAAAGCCGAAATAAAAAAAAGAACGGTGGAGGTCATGGAGTTAGTTAACCTTACTGAAGACATCAGCAAACCGATTCAAGCTTATTCCGGAGGAATGAAAAGGCGTCTCTCCCTGGCTATGGCAATTATGCATAATCCTTCGGTTTTGGTGCTGGATGAACCTACCGTGGGCATTGATCCCCTTTTGAGAAAAAGTATCTGGGAAGAATTTTATAAATTAGCCACGCAAGGTTTGACCATAGTGGTGACAACTCACGTTATGGATGAGGCGGACAAATGCGACAGCCTGGCCATGATGCGGGATGGGCGTTTGATTGCTAAAGGTACTTCCCGGGAACTGCAGGAAAGGATCGGTGCAAACAACATAGAGGAAGCTTTCATTTATTATGGAGGACAGCAAAATGAGAGTTAAAGCTTTGGCCATCCGTATCTTAAACCAATTGCGGCATGATCGGCGCACTTTGGCTTTGATGCTT
Organism: uncultured Desulfosporosinus sp.; assembly: GCA_964460725.1. Taxonomy (GTDB): domain Bacteria; phylum Bacillota; class Desulfitobacteriia; order Desulfitobacteriales; family Desulfitobacteriaceae; genus Desulfosporosinus. Next base: position 8,768 of record CAYWSF010000019.1, on the reverse strand, counting down.
TTTGCGCCAATACTTCTTCTCACGCTGGTTTATTTTATTCTCGGAGATACGGTGCCCATAGTGAATGTCGCTATCATTAATGCCCCGGCGGGATTTGAGGATAGACTCGAAGAACTAAATATCAGGAGCATGCGGTGCGACGAGAATGAGGCTCGTCAGGCTTTGGCTCAGGGTGACGTCATTGCCAGCATTTCAATCGCGGGCGGCAAATCCCATATTGAAATAGACGGCAGCAATCCTTCCAAGGCCAAAATTGCTTTGGCCGCTTTGGAACAAGCCAAAAACGTCGCCATGTTTTCCAGACCAGACCTTAAGACAGATGTTAATTATGTTTACGGTGAGGAAGATTTGCCTACTTTCGATAATTTTGGAGCCACGTTAATAGGCTTTATTGTATTCTTTTTTGTCTTTTTAGTATCGGGGATTTCTTTTTTGCAGGAAAGAAACTCCGGCACTTTGGAAAAATTGCTTTCCACACCGATCCGGCGGTGGGAAATTGTTGTTGGTTATGTTCTCGGTTTTGGCGTATTTACAGTCATCCAATCAATCCTGGTTTCCTGGTATTGCGTCTATGTGCTCAAGGTAATGATGATTGGATCTTTTGCCTTAATTATGTTAATAACCTTATTGGCGGCGATGATTTCGCTTACGCTGGGGATTCTGATGTCAACCCTGGCCAATAACGAGTTCCAGATGATTCAATTTATACCTATAATTATTGTTCCCCAAATATTTTTTTCCGGCCTGTTTGATTTACCTCCTAGCGTGAAGATCATTGGCTATGTTATGCCTTTACAATATATTGCCGATGCTTTAACCAAGGTGATGATCAAAGGCAGCGACCTGACAGGCATTGCCTGGGATTTGATCGCTATGCTGGCTTATTCTGTTCTGTTTATGTTTTTAAATACCCGGCTGCTCAAAAAATACCGTCGTATTTAAGTTGCCTACTCTTGCTTCAGTAAAGAAGAGTAGTTTGAATAGTAGTAAGGTAATAGCGTAAGGAATAGCAGTGTATTCTTGGAAATAAATAGACAGGAAATAAATAGAACAGCAGGAGGGGAACTTTAAGCATGATAAGTATGAAAAAGAGATTAATCATTATAGGAATAATACTAGTAATAATTATCATAGGAGTGATCTTTGTAATTAGTCGCTTTTCTTCATTTAACCAGGTGTTTGGTCAGGCGTTCAGCCGCTTTTCTTCTGACCTGGTGTTGGAAGGAAGGGTAGAGACGACTGTTTATCCTCATTATTGTGATGTGTCCGGGAAAATTATCGAATTACCGGTCGAACTCGGGCAGGAGGTTAAAGCCGGCGATGTTCTTGCCGTACTGGATGACAGCAACGAGCAGTACGCGCTTAAACAGCAGGAGGAGACTCTGGCTAAGAAACAGGCAGTTCTTGCTGGATTAAAGTCCGGAGTGGATCCTGAAGAAATAAAGCAACGCCGGAATAACGTTTCTTTAGCGGAAATGGCCTTTAACAATGCCCAGCTAACCCGGGACCGTGCCTTGATAGATTATGAAAATGCCCAGGCTTTGTCGGCAGCAGGCGCGCTTGCACAGTCTGAACTTGATAAGCTCAAATACCAGGCCGATTTGGCTGAGACTGCAGTAACTACAGCCTCTGTGCAGTTGGATAATGCCCGTCAGCAATTGGCGTTGATTCAGAAAGGAACTCCACAAGAACAAATCGACGCTGCCCAAGCGGATGTGGCTTTAACCCAAGTTCAAATCAGCCAAATCAAGGATAACTTAGATAAATACAAAATTATCGCCCTTCATGACGGTGCTATTATCAGCAAGAATTATTTGCTTGGCAATATAGTGGCTGCCGGTTACAACCTTTTTGACATTGCTGCCGGAGGGGAAAAAACCCTGGTGACCTATGTGCCGAAGGAAAAACTGTCTATAATAAGCCATGGCCAGGAAGTAGTTATTCGTAGTGGAGAGAAAGAATACAAGGGGATAATAAGCTTTATTGATGTGAAGGCGCAGTATACTCCCCGGGAAATGCAGTCCGCAGCGAATAAAAATAAAGAAAGCATGAAAATTAAAGTAAGCCTCACCCCGGATAATCCTTTGAAGGTCGGGGAAAGCGCAGAGGTGATAATTCTTGAATAGTTATACCGGATAGTGCTTAAAAAATCGGAAAAAAGACGCGTAAAGACGGAGAAAACACGTAAAGACGTTTGAAAAAAGGCTGTCACCTTTATAGATGATAGCCTTTTGTAATGGCATTTTTTAGCAAATAACACCTAATGCCAGAAGAATCAAGATAGCCACTGCAATGACACCGACCCCAACACCGTAACCAACACCCCAACCACAAGCAGCAACCGGGGCCACTGGAGCGACAGGGCGTTGATAACATGCTCCACCCATTCCGCCATATCCCATTCCATACATAAGAAGTTCCACCTTTCTTTATTTAAAATACGATTCCCAAAGCGATCAGAAGAAGAATGATAACGACAACTACAGCGATTCCTCCTCCACCAAAGCCTCTTCCGCAACCACAAGCTGTTCCATCCATTTGTGTTTCCTCCTTTGTATTAGGGTTAATACATCATATGCACAGATTGGAACTGATGGAACAATATGGAAAGGGTGGACATATTATATTTCTTAATAATTTACAAGAACTGGAACTTAAATTCATGCAAGATCTCAGCCCATTGGAAAAACTGCTTATAAAACTTGGCGAGTGACAGGGGGCCTGTCCCTGGTGTCCCATTTTTGATTGCTTACAAGGGTTTGAAGGCTCTTATGTCGAATTTAAATCTTACTGCGTGGAATGTTTATATATGGTGACAATTAAGTTAGGAGGTACTTATGAATCAAGACATGGTGCGATTTTTTGAAAAAGATAAGTTTGCTGCTTTTGTCGGGATTAAACTGGTGGAACTGCAACCCGGTTATGCAAAAGCAAGCCTGGAGATTACCGATAAGCATTTAAATCCCGTAAATATGGTCCACGGGGGAGTAATGTTCACCTTAGCGGATTTTACTTTTGGGGCTGCCTCTAATTCGCAAGGTGGACAAGTTTCAGTAGCACTTAATGCCAATATCTCGTATTTTAAATCGCCCAAAGGGAAAATACTCACTGCCGAAGCAAAAGAGGTCTCTTCAAATAAGAAAATCAGCGGTTATATGATTGATATTTTTGATGAAAATAAGGAACTCATCGCTCAGTTTAATGGGATAGCGTATCGTAGAAAAGATAAGCTTGAATTTTAAGGTGATAAGGAAGTTGAAAAATATCAGCTCGTGTAAGGGAAAAGAATGATATAATGTGGTAGTAAATTTTTATCGGAGGGGGTTGATCGTGAAAAAGGTAATCTTATTTGTGATAGACTCTCTTCATCCTGTGGTCTTTGGGGGAATCCTTTCGGAAGGAAAAGCCTCCGCTTTTCGTTTCCTTGCTAAATATGGGACATACTTCGACAATGTTGTTTCCTCGTTTCCAACCATGACCCCAGTTGCCACCAGTTCTATGATCACAGGAACCGGGCCTGATCTGCATAAGGTTCCTGGCTTTATCTGGTATAACGAGGAAAGTCGGAAGATTATCGATTACGGGGCGACCCGGCGCGGTGTCTTTAGAATTGGTGCGGTGAAAGTTCTTCGCAACTTATTAATACAGCTCAATGCGGAGCATCTTAATCCGAAACAAGCGACTTTATATGAAGAATTGGAAGCCATGGGCTATACTGCTGGAAACATTAATTTTTTTATGCATCGGTCTACACGGCCTTATCAAGCAAAATTACCGTTTTTGCTTGCTTTGTTAACCCGTTTTCGTCTCACTCAAGCAGAAGTATTAGGTCCTTCCCATTTGACCTTAGGACAACTCGTCCATCCGCCTTTCGCCGGTCAGGCCGGTGCTTTTCCCAAGGGGATGTTTAATCGCTTTGGTTTTAACGACTTTTTTGCTGGAAAAATAGCCGCTCAGCTAATCCGCGAAGGGAAACAACCGGATTTAATGGTCGTATATTTCCCGGATAATGACAAATACGCCCATCAACACGGTCCATTGCGCACCGGGCCTTCAATTGAACAAGCGGATCAGATAGTAGCTTCGGTGCTTGATGAGTTCGGTTCTTGGGAGAAAGCCCTCGAGGAAAATGTTATTATTATTACGGGAGACCACTCTCAGACGAGGGTTGATTTAGGAAAAGAATCCCTGATTGATTTAGATGGTGCTTTAAAGACATTTAAGAGGTTGAAGTTTTCCGAAAAGGCCGGTGGGGGAATTAACAAAGAGATTGCCATTTGCCCCAATGAACGGATGGCCTTTATTTACATTCTCCAGCAAGGAAATGAGATCTTGCATGATGTGGTGGATGTTTTAGCCAAAGATGCGCGTCATGCTCAGATCGCCTGGAAAGTCTCCGATAACTTATATTCTATTCTTCAAGGCGGAACCCGAAAACAACTTTTCTTTTCACGCGTCGGCCCGTATCAGGACGTTTATGGCCAAAGCTGGTCTCTTAAAGGAGATTTATCGGTAGTTGATGCCCAGCTGACGGATGAGCAAAAGATAAAATTCACTAAGTTTCCCGATGCGCTTACCCGCCTGATCTCCGCCCTTGAGTCACGGAGCGGCAGCCGAGTGGTTCTTTCGGCGGTAGCGGGGTATGAATATTTGGCAGTCGGGGGTCCGGTTCACCCCGGTGGCGGGAGCCATGGCTCCCTTGAAGAAGAGGATTCGACCGTGCCGATGATCGTAGCCGGTTTACCGGTTAGGTTGGCTCATCCAAGGATTATTGATTTGTTCCCGCTGATTTTAGGACATTTTAGGGAGGACAAAAGATAATGGTAATACAAAAGAATACTCAATTGTTTGCGAATAAGCGCACCTGGAGTATTTGGTGGGAATTGATCCGGCCGCACACATTAACAGCCTCCTTTATTCCGGTGCTTCTCGGATCGGCATTAGCCTATTCGGAAGGAAAAATTAACTTATTATTAATGGCGGCTATGCTGGTAGCCAGTATGCTCATTCAAGCCGCTACTAATCTTTTTAACGAATACTATGACTATAAACGAGGCCTGGATACAGCAGAATCCGTTGGTATTGGCGGCGGGATTGTTCGTCATGGCATGTCACCTAAATTAATTATGACCCTTGCTCTCAGCATGTACGGAATCGCCGTTTTGTTGGGAGTTTACATCTGTGCTTCTTCGTCGTGGTGGCTGGCGGCAGTCGGTTTATTTTGTATGTTAATTGGCTACCTTTACACCGGTGGCCCGCTGCCGATTTCCTCAACGCCATTCGGAGAATTGTTTGCCGGCCTGTTTTTGGGCTTTTTTGTCATTTTGATTGCCTTCTTTATTCAGACCGGCTATGTTTCGCATATCGCAGTCCTCGCCGCTATACCCAGTGGCATATTGGTCAGTTTACTTAATTTGAGTAATAATCTGCGTGATCACGACGGTGACAAAGCTAATGGCCGGAGAACGCTGCCGATTGTTTTAGGACCCAATAAGGCGATTTTGGTCCTTGGAATTATGTTCGCTTTCGCTTATCTATGGTTAGTTGGACTAGTCGCAGCAGGAATCATCACTCCTTGGATACTCTTAGCCTTTCTGAGCATCCCAAAAGCCATTCAGGCGACGAAAGGATTTATTGATAAAACTGAAGCGATCACCATGATGCCGGCAATGAAAGCAACCGCCCAAACGAATACATTGTTTGGGCTGTTCATGGCCATTGGTTTGTTTATTAATTGTCTCATATAATTATTGCCTTATATGATTTATTAGGAAGACATTCTATTGTAGGAAGATATTATTAATTTTGTGTGCACCGGTGTGATTAATTCCCCACGCTTCAGATAAATTTTTGCTCCACCCAAATCAACGGTTATACTCCTTTTTCAAAGACGTTTTCCCTCAAGAGAAACCCGCACTTTGATTTCCTGCATCAGTTTTTCAAATTGCTCAAGTTCCAGCGACTGTGCCCCGTCACACAGGGCTCTAGCCGGATCATTATGCGTCTCAACCATGATGCCGTCAGCGCCTACCGCAAGAGCTGCCTTGGCAAGCGGCGGTACAAGCGAACGAATGCCTGTTGCGTGGCTTGGGTCGACGATTACCGGGAGATGCGTCTTTTCCTTTAAGACAACAACTGCCGCCAGATCCAGAGTATTGCGTGTTGCTGTTTCAAAGGTTCGGATTCCCCGCTCGCAAAGGATAATTTTGTCATTGCCGGCCGACATTATATATTCGGCGCTCATCAGCAACTCATCCAATGTGCTGCATAGCCCGCGTTTTAACAGGATTGGCTTATTCATCTGTCCAACCGCCCTGAGCAAATCGAAGTTCTGCATGTTCCTTGCCCCGACCTGCACAATATCAATGCCTTCGAATAGATCTACCTGAGTTTGATTCATAATTTCCGATACAATCGGCAAGCCGGTTCTTTCCCGGGCTTTTTTCAGCAGGTCCAATCCGTCCGTTCCAAGCCCCTGAAAAGAATACGGAGATGTTCTTGGCTTAAATGCACCGCCGCGCAGGATTTGGGCGCCGCTGTTTTTAACAGATTCAGCGACCAGGCAAATTTGCTCCTCTGTCTCAACCGAGCACGGTCCGGAAATGACGGTGAATGTTCCTTCGCCTATCTGTACGCCACTGACATTGATTACGGTATCGTCCGGGTGGACTGTGCGGCTGGCCGCCTTATATTGCTCAGTTACCCGTCTGGCATAGGCAACTATTTCGTGAGTTTCCACAGCGTGCTCCATATCTACTGTGGCAGTGTTGCCGATCAGGCAAATCGCTGTATGATCGGTACCGGGGACGTAAATTGTCGAAAAGCCCTTGTCCTCGAATTTTTTTCGGAATGCGGCGATTTGCTTTTCAGATGCGCCGCCTTTTAAAACAAATACCATTTATAAGCACCTCACAGTATTAACAAAACTCTTTATCTTTTCCGGATCCTTCACTCCGCCTGTTTCGACACCGCCGGAGACGTCAAGCAAACTAGCTTCCGTCTGGAGAGCGTCTGACAAATTCTCTGAGTTCAAGCCTCCGGCAAGACCAAATGGGCGTGGGAAATCGACTAAAAGGCTCCAGCTGAATGCTTTGCCCGCGCCCTGTCCGGCATCGAGCAGAACGAAATCGGCGGTGCTCTTTGCCGCCCGAAGCGCCTCCGCCCGGAAACGGATCTGACACGCCTGCCAAACAGGCTTGTCCGTCAACCGGCGCAGCGCTGCAATGTAGCGCTCATCCTCCTGACCGTGCAGCTGGGCGATAGATATGGTGCCATTGTTCAGTAGTCCGGCGACTATTTCCGGTGGCTGGTCTACGAAAACGCCCACCGGTGTAATGGCCGGATTCAGTTTGGCCCTAAGGAGCTGGACGGTTTCCGGAGATATATTTCGCCGGCTTTGGGGGAAATTAATAATAAACCCGCAGTAATTTGGTTTTACTAAATTCACTGTTTCTATATCAATGGGGCGTGAGAGCCCGCATATTTTGATCTTCTTCATGATTATGCCCATTCTTCTCTATATGTTTTAGTGTTTTCTTTCGCTTCGCTCAAGGCACAAGGCGTCCTGCAAGCATTTCTTTCAGACTTCTCCGCATGATTCTCCCTGCAAATAACACAGCATTTTTCTTTTGTTCGACGCCCGCATCAGTGTTTCTCCGATTAGGACGGCATCTACCCGCTCCTGCTGCAGCGCCCGAACATCCTCCGGCGTTTTGATACCACTTTCGGCGATGTATATTACATGGTCAGGCACAAGAGAGCGAAGTTTGCTGCTGGTGGAAATATCCATCGAAAAATCTTTCAGGTTGCGGTTGTTTACTCCGATGATTCGCGCACCCGCCGAAACTGCACTTGCGATTTCTGCTGCATTATGGGCTTCAACAACCGCCGCCAGCCCAAGCTCACTGCAGATTTCCAGACAATGTGCGAGTGCGGCGGTATCCAAAATTGCACAGATAAGAAGCACTGCGTTTGCACCCATCAGTTTTGCCTGATAGAGCTGATACTCATCCACTACAAAATCCTTGCGCAGCATTGGCGTCGCAACCACAGCGCGTATTTCCTGAAAAATTTCATCCGACCCGAGAAACCACTTGGGTTCGGTCAAACAGGAGATGCAGTCCGCGCCTGCCATGGCATATTCCTGTGCAATTTCAAGGTAGGGGAAGCTCTCCGAGATGATGCCCTTGGAAGGGGAGGCTTTTTTGACTTCGCAAATAAAGCTGATCCCCGGCTTTTTCAGAGAAAGCTCGAATGCTCGGCCATCCGCAGGCTTTTGCGCATTACAAAGCTCCTGCAGCGCGTCGGGCGGAAGAACTGCCTTAGCGGTTTTCACACGGATTCCGGCGTAATCGGCGATTGTCTGTAATATGGTCTGCATAAGCCTCTCCTCACCTGGATGCAGCAACGAACTGCTCCAATTTCTCCAAAGCCTTGCCTAAGTCAATCAGTTCGGCAGCCAATTTAACTCCCTCCGCCATGCTTTCAGCCTTACCGGAAATGTAGAGAGCCGCGCCGGCGTTCATAAGAACAGCATCCCTCTTAGCTCCTTTTTCCCCGGAAAGGATCGCGCGGGTAATGGCAGCGTTTTCCTCGGGTGTGCCGCCGACAAGATCAGCCTTATTGCAGCGCTCAAAACCAAAATCCTCTGGGCAAAGCTCATAGGACCGAAACCGGTCGTTTTCAAATTCACACACCGTGGTTGGCGCACTGGTGGAAATCTCATCCAGTTTATCCTGTCCATATACTACCATGGCATTTTTAACTCC
>CAYWSF010000018.1:14067-14438 GCA_964460725.1 uncultured Desulfosporosinus sp. | reverse complement strand
GATTTTCCAGAACCACCTGTTCTTCCTGGAGGTTAAACTCCATGGGCAGAGGAGTGAGCAGGGCCTGACTGGCTTGTTTACTTTGCTTAAACTCTGCTGACAGGCGTTCATAGTTGATTCGTTCGTGAGCGGCATGCTGGTCGATCATTACTAGCAGTTGACCGTCTGTTGCTAAAATATATGTGTTGAAAAGTTGAGCTAAGGGCCAGATGTTGGCCAGGATATCTTCAGCTATCGGCTCAACCTCGCCGGAGGAATAAGTTTGAATCAAGGGAACCGCTTGGCTTGACCTGAATGAAGGCTTATCAAATGAAGGCTCATCAGCTGTCAGAAATAACCAAAGTAACTTTGTACAAGGAAAGTGCCAATCG
>CAYWSF010000018.1:1356-14041 GCA_964460725.1 uncultured Desulfosporosinus sp. | reverse complement strand
TTGCTCCTCCTCCCGGTGATTTTCGGTTAAAGCAGATTCGCTGGAATATGATCGAGCCATAGCGGACAATTCCGGCTTAATTTCGTGGATTGACGGGAGTTGTTTTGGAGCACGTTGTGTCTCAAAGGATGGTAATGGTTTACTTTTGACCAGGGTTTCGCAAATCGCCTGACTGATAAAAGGAGCTAAAGATTGTTCATTCTTGAAGCGTACATCCATTTTTGTAGGGTGGACATTAACATCATATTCTGAGGGCGGTATATGCAGATGAAGAATGGCTACCGGATGCAGCTTGGCTGGAATGAAGGTGTGATATCCTTCCTCCAGGATGCGGTTCAAAAATGGCGAGCGAATAATACGTCCATTAATAATAAATGTTTGGTTTTGTCTCGAAGAGCGGACCAGTTCCGGGGGGCTGATTAAGCCTTGTAATTGCCAATCCCCCTGCTGTACTTTTAGCGGTATCAGTTGTCGGGCAATTGTATGCCCGAGGATTGCCCCAATCGTTTCCCGTAAATCACCGCGCCCGGACGTTTGCAAAACTACTTGTTGAGGATGGGTGAGTGAAAAAGCGACATCTGGATTTGCTAAGGCGATGCGCCCGATGGTATCGCTGATCAAGCCAAATTCTGTCGAAACAGACTTAAGAAATTTCAAGCGAGCGGGTGTGTTGAAAAATAGATTGCGGACGGTCACGGATGTGCCAACCGAGCACCCCACTTCTGAAGATTCCGCTTGTCCTCCGCCGCTTAACTTAAGGCACAAACCGGCGACTTCATCTGCCGGACGGGAGATTATTTCCAATTGAGATACTGCGGCGATACTGGGTAGGGCCTCCCCTCGAAAACCAAGGGTTCGCAAATGATTAAGATCATCAATTTTGCTGATTTTACTGGTTGCATGGCGAATAACGGCTAAGGACAAATCTGAAGCGGTAATTCCACAGCCGTCATCGCGCACGCGTATGAGCGGTACGCCGTTTCCCTCGATGCTTATATCTATGTGTTTTGCTCCGGCGTCCAAGGCGTTTTCCACTAGTTCCTTAACAACCGAAGCAGGACGTTCCACAACTTCTCCTGCTGCAATTTGGTTGGCCGCATGTGAATCCAGGATATGAATTATCGGTGTCAAAATTTCTCAGTCCTTTTTTCGCTTCCAAACGGATCATTATTTTGGAGCCAATACTGCTTATTCTTGTTTAACCTTTACTACCTTAGGATTATGTCCCATACATGAAATTTCTAAATTAAACTGCGCGTTCACGTTAATGTATGTGCCTCTCTTGCAGTGTACCTTTTTATAAGGTTTCGGAGGAGTGAATGCGTTCCTGTAAATCGAAGAGATACTGAAGGGCTTGGCGGGCAGTCATGTCTTCAACCGGCAGAGTGCTTATTTCTTGTAAAAGCGGGTGGGTTTGCGGCAGTTCAAAAAGGGTAAATTGAGCAGTTTGCTTGGGTGGAGCACTTGTTGTATGCGCTAAGTCAGATGATTCCAACTCTAAAAGCAGGGTTTTAGCACGTTGCAGCAGGTCTTGCGGCAGACCGGCTAACCGGGCCACTTGGATCCCATAACTGTGATCTGCTTTACCAGGTAAGATTTTATGCAAAAAGACAATGTCCTCTCCCTGTTCCCGCACGCCAACATGAAGATTAAATAACCCTGGGAAGTCATCTTGAAGATGCGTCAGCTCATGATAATGCGTGGCAAAAAGGGTTAGGGGGTGGAACTCAGGTTGTTGCGCCAAGTGCTCCGTAACTGCCCAAGCAATACTCAGTCCGTCAAATGTAGCCGTCCCCCGTCCAATTTCGTCTAAAATAATTATACTTTTCTCAGTGGCATATTTTAAAATATGGGCAACTTCTTGCATTTCAACCATAAATGTACTTTGTCCCGCTGCTAAATCATCCGAAGCACCAACCCGGGTGAAGATTCTGTCAACCAGAGTAATATCGGCACTTTTAGCCGGTACAAAAGATCCGATATGAGCCATGAGGATAATCAAGGCAACTTGGCGCATGTAAGTTGACTTCCCCGACATGTTGGGCCCGGTAATCAGAGCCAAATGGTGACTTTCGGACATGAAAGTATCATTGGGGACAAAGTCGCCGGCTTCCAGCATTTGCTCGACTACAGGGTGTCTGCCTTCGGTGATCTGGATTTGCCCGTCATTGGTGATTTGCGGTCGAACATAGTGATGGCGCACGGCAACTTCAGCTAAACTGACCAGGACATCAATTTCTGCTAAAATTTGAGCAATGTGCAGAATAGTCCTAGTGTGTGTCCGGACCTCTTCTCGAATAATTAAGAAAAGTTCGTGTTCTAAAGCTTTCAGTTTTTCCTCTGCCCCTAAGATTTTTTGTTCGTACTCTTTCAATTGGGGAGTAATAAAGCGTTCGGCATTGGACAAAGTCTGCTTGCGTTGATAGTCCGGAGGACAAAGATGTGCATTGGCATGGGTGATTTCTATATAATAACCAAAAACTTTATTATACCCGATCTTCAAGGAACGTATGCCGGTGCGTTCCCGTTCGGCATTCTCCAGTTGAGCAACCCATGCTTTACCACCCGATGCAATGGAACGCAATTCGTCTACTTCCTCCGAATAACCGGTTTTAATAATATTACCATCATGTAAGGATAATGGCGGATCGGGATTAAGTGCACTTTGCAGCTTATTGACGAATGAATCAAGTCCCTCCAGCTGAGAAGCCTGATCTTTTAGGTTTTCTGCAGTGCCGGCTGCCAAGAGGGAACGAATTTCCGGGAGAAGAGCTAAAGTTTGGACTAAAGCTAATAAATCTTTGGCATTGGCAGTTCCGCAAGAAACTTTACCCATCAGGCGCTCGAGGTCATAGACCTTGGAGAGCAGCTCGAATAAGTCCTTGCGCAGAAAAGAGTCCTCGACCAATTCTTCGATTAGATCAAGACGCTGTTCGATAGCATCTTGTCTAAGTAAGGGTTTATCAATCCACTGCCTTAACAACCTACCGCCAAAGGACGTGCGGGTTAAATCAAGCACAGACAATAAGGTTCCTTTTTTCCCCGCGTTGCGCAGGGATACTGTCAGTTCAAGATTGCGGCGGGTCCATTGGTCGAGAAACATCCGGTGTTCAGATCGGAACACGGAGATTTCCAGGATATGTGTAGGATCTACACCGGGCATGGTTTCCAGGATATAGATCCATAAAGCAGCAGCTGCTTGAGTTCCGACCGGAAATTCGTCAAATAAGTCTTGCTGGCTAGAAAAGTGCTCCCGTAAGTCCGGCGCATAAAATGTTTTTTGTTCCCGTACACTACAATAATAACCGGCCCAAGGTTTGTTTTTTTTCATCAGTTCCGGGGGTAATAATAGTTCAGCCGGATTAATACGGGCTAGTTCCGCTAGGAGAACGTCAAGTTCCGGGGTTTGGAACATGGAAAATTCCCCGGTGGATAAATCAAGAAATGCCAGCCCCCAGGAGGCATCATGATACACACTGGCTAAATAATTATTGGTCCGTTCCGAAATTGATTCGGTCAGTGTACCTGGTGATACAATACGAATAATGTCCCGTTTGACAATCCCTTTGGATTTTTTAGGGTCTTCCACTTGTTCACAAATTGCTACTTTATGGCCTGCCTTGACAAGCTTGGACAGGTAATTATCTAAAGCGTGATAAGGGACGCCACACATGGCAATTCGTTTCCCGTCCCCTGCCTCCCGACTGGTTAAGGCTATTTGTAAAATGGGAGCGGCTAATTCTGCATCCTCCCCAAACATTTCATAAAAATCACCCAGGCGGTAAAAGAGAATCGTGCCGGGGGCCTTTTCTTTAATCCCTTGATATTGGAGTAACATGGGGGTAGTCATACCTTTCAGCTCTCCCCTTTTATGTAATTATCCTCAAAAACAGTAAAGAAAAAACAAGCTTTTGAGGGATGTGAGGTCACTGAAAAAGTGTCCTGTCATTCTATAAGTATCCTGTCATTCTGAGGCATGGCCGAAGAATCTTGTAATGTTAGTAGCTATTTAGTACTTTTTAAGATCCTTCACTACGTTCAGGATGACAAAAACGTTTAGGATGACAAAATAGGACTTTTTCAGTAGCCTCGCGGAATGGTGGTGTAATTTTATTGTCTGCAGCTTTGCTGCGGTATGAAATAAGTAATAACTCCATTTGGCGCTAAGAACCGCTAAGAACTCTGTTTATATAAACCCTAAAAGGGAAGAGCTCAAGAGATTTAGCCCTTCCCTATGAATTACTTATTTACATAGGTATTAGTTCAACTGCTGTAACCGCTGGGTTCAGTGGGTTAACAGAGATCTTCTTCGCTGGGGCTGCCGCCTGTAACTGTAGCGATCGCGCTGGAAACAATGTCATTAACACCTTGCAACATTTCCTGAAAGTTGTTATGGGCTGTCATAAAAGCCATCATTACCTGGTTGTCCTTTGCCTTTTTCTGAATTTCAATAAGTTCATCCTCATCAGCCTCAGAAAGTTCACTGCCACTTTTTTGCTTCTCCATATACTGCGTATGTGCCTTCTGCCATTGTAAAAGCAATTGTTGGGCTGACTCGTTAGCAATCATTTCCTCTTCCCAGCGCTTTAACTCGGCGCACTCCGGACTTTGGGTAATGGCTTCTGCCAAAAGTATTGCTTTTTCCATTACTTCACTCTTTTCCACTGACAACACTCCTTCACAGTCAAATTCTATATTAAAAGCTGAATCTTTGCAATAAATTCAAAGGCTAAAGATTTTTAGGTTCCTATTCAGCAACACCAACAAGGGTCCAGGTGCCTGCTTCCTTGATCCGAACATTAACCAACGAGCCAATGGTATCCGGATTACCGTTAAAAACAACTAGTTCGTTGCCGCGCATTCGTCCGGTTAAACGCTCAGGATTAGTTTTACTGGGACCTTCAACTAGAACTTCAACCGTTTTTCCCAGCAGATGTTGTCGCCATTGAAGGCTTTCTTGGTTCTGAACGCTGATCAATTTCTGTAAACGTCTCTTTTTAACATCTAAAGGAATCTGATTTTCCATTTTCGCTGCCGGGGTGCCTGAACGTTTAGAGTAAATAAATGTAAAGGCTTGACTATAATGAACTTGCTTTAAAACAGCGAGGGTTTGTTCGAAATCCTTTTCGGTTTCACCGGGAAAACCGACAATAATATCTGTCGTTAGGCTTGCATGCGGGATGAGGGCACGAATTTTTTGAACACGACTTAAATAATATTCCTTTGTGTATTTCCGATTCATGCGCTCTAAAATAAAATTACTGCCTGATTGAATAGGAAGATGAAAGTGTTCGCAAAGTTTTTCCTCTTGAGCAACAGTTTCAATCAGCTTATCTGATAAATCCTTGGGATGTGAAGTGATAAAGCGTATCCGTGCAAGAGAGTCAATTTGATTCACTTCCCGAAGTAAATCCGCAAAGTCATAGGCGGGTGAAAAATCCTTTCCGTAAGAATTAACATTTTGCCCCAGTAATGCTACTTCCCGGCAGCCCTTGTCCGCCAGGGATTGGATTTCTTGAAGGATTTCTTCCGGTTTTCGGCTCCTTTCCCTACCGCGTACATAGGGAACAATGCAATAGGAGCAAAAATTATCACAGCCGTACATGATATTTATATTGGCTTGGAGTTTGCCTTGCCCGGCAAGCGGCGTTATTTCCAAGCCGGCTTTAGCTGAAGATTCCGGCCAAACTTCTGCGATCTTTTTTCCTTGCTCTGCTTGTTTTAAAAGAGCAGCGAAATTAGGCAAATTATGTGTTCCGGCCCAAATGTCCACATGAGGTGCTCGTTTTTGCAAGCGCTCCAATGCCCCGGGCTGTTGCACCATACAGCCAGCAACGGCAATCTTGACGTTTGAATTTCGCTCTTTGAGTTTCTTAAGTTGTCCAATTTTTCCAAGGATCCTATTCTCGGCACTTTCTCTGACACAACAAGTATTTACAATCACTAAGTCGGCCGTTTCCAAGTCATCCGAAGGTGTATAACCAATGGGTTTGGTGATCTCTGTCAAAGTTTCGGCATCACGTTCAGACATTTGGCAGCCATAGACTAAAGTAACGACCTTTTTGTTATTTTCCAAGAAAAAGTCACTCCTAAATTGCATAAGTACTTAAATATTGTTTGGCTAAGTTTCTACTTCCAAAACATCCAGAAGGAAGATGAATAAAGGTATGCCAAATAACAAACCCCATATCCCCATAAAATGTTCGGCAAAAATCAGAATCAGAAACGTAAAAAAAATCGGCAGTCTTGTTTTAACAGACATTAGTTTTGGATTTAAGAAATATGCCTCGAATGCATGTAACAAGATAATCATCACTAAAACATAGAAGACCTTAATTGCGCCGCCTAACTTAAAGGCGATAATTGATAAAGGGATAAATGAAATAATCACACCGGCTACGGGTATCAGCCCCAGAATAAAAATCATAAAAGCTAAGCCGATCACTTCTTGAAACCCCATTAAGTGTAAAAGGATAGATGACAATATGGTGTTTATAAATGAGATGAGAATTTGGGCTTCCATTACCTTAGCAAAGGAAGCAAGGAAATTCCTTCCTAACTTTTTGTAATAGAGATATATAAAACCTACTTTACTGTTCTCAAACTTATTAAGAAAGCGTAGAGTCTTATCCTTTTCGATAATTAAAAATAAACTTAAAATCAGAGCAATCAAAATATTTATGCTAAAGTTCCAAATATAGGTTACTGATTGAATTAAATAAGTGCCGCCTTCGGTGATATAAGATTGAATATTTGTGCTGATTGCCTCTCTGATTTGTTCATTAATTGAATCTTCGTAATTGTTAATATCAAAATTGCTTAACTGATTTCCAATAAACAATAACTGCTTAATCAAAACAGGAATATACTTATAAATAAGGAATGCTATCGCTAAAGCTAGGATAATATAGATAATAACGGTGATCCAGGTCCTATTTACAATCGGTATTAATTTAGTAATCTGATGGAAGGTGTAGTTTTGAATAGTATAGAGAATAAATGTAAATAAAAAAGTCAATAGGATTAAGCTCATCATCGGTTTAATGAAGATTATTATTCCCAGTAAAACCAGTAGAGAAATTATCTGTTTAAATAGCTCGCTATAAAAAAAATTCCTGACTTCTGATCCCATTTATGGACAGAACCTCCTGCCTTTCTCCAAATGACAAACATTAATTTTTCGTCTTACGTATTACATTAACATTATAAGGAAAGATTGCTTATAAGTTTATTATGTCCATGCCATGCTTGTTAAAATCATGCGCCTTTCCATTTTATTGTAATTCACATTCGCTGGCGCCAACGCCAATCCGTGTATAACTTTTTGGCTATGATAAGTAATAACACTACTCCCAAGAAGAGTAATCCCGTAAGCACTAAAGAATAATTTGAACTGGTAATGCTTGTATCTGTAGAAGGCAAAACGGTCCGCGAGGATAATAAAGGAAGGGTGTTGATAATTGAGCCCCCGTCTAATACTGCAACTTGGGCGACGGTTTGACCCTCTTGTACGTAACTCAGCGGCTCTGCAACAGTTGGTGTAATGCGTAAATTCAAGACTGAATTCTGTTCGTCATGTTTCCGGGTTATATAAATCGGGTGATCGATAATTAGATCAACAGGTTCTTTATTGACCATAATCGTTGCTATTGTCGCCCCTGCAGGTTTAAAGACAGTTTCGTTAAATTGCGTAAAGCCGAACTCGAACAGTGCCTGCATGTCTGTATAGATCTCACGTCCAGGTGATTTAAGGATCACACCAATCATTTGGCGTCCTTCTTTGTTCATAGATGCTACGAGACAATTTTGAGCGGCAGATGTGTAGCCGGGTTTAATACCATCGATGGTTACGTCTCTCCACAGCAATTTATTCTCATTAACCATCAGGGTAGGAGTATTTGGTTTAGAACGGGAAATGGGATGTGTTTTAGTGCGTACATATTCTGCAAATGTGGGATTTTGATAGGCAACACGGGCAATCAGTGCTAAATCACGGGCAGTAGTCATGTGTCCTGCCTCTGTTAAACCACTTGGATTAACAAAGTGGGTCTGGTTAGCCCCTATTTCGCGGGCACGTTGATTCATCATATCGATAAACGTTGACAAGTCACTTCCAATGTGTTCCGCAATAACAACAGCTGCATCATTGGCAGAGTTTAACAGCAAAGCATAGAGAAGGTGTTCTAAAGTCATTTTTTCCCCGGGTTCAAGGTATATTTGTGTTCCATATACAAGCTTATTGTTAAGCAAAGAAGAACTTGGAGTCACAATATCATTTAAATTACCATGCTCAATCGCTAATAGGGCGGTCATAATTTTGGTGGTGCTTGCCGGAGCTAATAGTTTATCCGAATTCTTCGTATAAAGGGCTTGTCCGGATAGTACGTCGATTAAATAGGCGCCTTCTCCTTGTATTTGAGGTACATTTATACCAGCTTCCTCCGCAAAAGCGGAAGGAGCAAAGCTTACCAGGATAAGCGATGTAAGAAAAAAAGCAGTAAAAAACTTCCCTAAATGAATACATGTTTTGTTTCTCGCGAATTTCAAATTTGCTTTTACCCTCCTGCCTTAAAAAAGATATTTCCGTACCTATTAAAAGACAATATCCTATGTTCACGCAAATTTCAAGTTTTTGGTCTCAGCTTTTCCGGTTGTTATATTATACTAAATAATTCGGGGTATTAGCCTATATCTTGCGGAAAACATAAGAAATAAATGTCCATAATTTATGTTGAACATTTATTTCTTTTAATTTTATACTGATTTTTTATCTTTACACTTTGAAACTAAATAAATACTTCGCTTTTAAGTTGCTAGCGCATTCTCATTAATAATACCGCAGCAAAGCATTTTTTTGATTGCTATTAATTAAACGGAATTTTTATTTTTATTTTTTTCAAATATTGTATGTAAAAAAGTCCAAATCGGGTACTGACGAACATTTGCAAGACGACCATCCGTGTTAATAAATACATGAACTGTTTTACCTTCAGCTAAGAGGGTCTCCTCTCGATAAACGTGGTAACAAAAACGCACTGCGTGAAAAGATAAATGTTCGATTTCAGTTTCAATAATAATTTCATCATCGTACCGGGCGGGTTTTCGGTAACGGCAACTGGCCTCAATGACTGTTAAACGTAAACCCTGTTCCTCGAATTTTTTGTATGGCAGGTCTAATTCGCGAAAAAACTCCGCTCTTCCAACTTCAAACCAAACAAGATAATTCGCGTGATAAACGAAACCCATTTGGTCTGTATCGGCATAACGAACACGTAAACGAGTTTTTGAAGATAATCCCACTACTTAAAAATCCTCCTTGAATCATCACTTCTAAAACACTATCATGTACTATTATAGCATTTTCCCAATGAAATGACAGGTATAAATTTTGCCGATATATCATTATTTAAATCACATATGATAATGGATAAAAATCTTACATTCAAAAAGGGACTTTATACAGCAGAATCATATTTATAATAAAAGGACGTACAAATAACCCAATTGTACGCCTTCTTATGCTAATAAAAA
The DNA here is from genome assembly GCA_964460725.1 of uncultured Desulfosporosinus sp. Classification (GTDB taxonomy): domain Bacteria; phylum Bacillota; class Desulfitobacteriia; order Desulfitobacteriales; family Desulfitobacteriaceae; genus Desulfosporosinus. The sequence continues at coordinate 4,510 of CAYWSF010000018.1, read as the reverse complement.
TTTAACCTATCGATGATATGAAGATCATATGTCTTTAGTTGCAACAAGATTTACTAAATCTAGAATGCGATTTGAATAGCCCCATTCGTTGTCATACCAGGCCAATACTTTAACCATCCGATCCCCTAACATCATGGTCGACAAACCATCGACTATCGAGCTGGCAGGGTTGCCATTAAAATCATGGGAAACCAGAGGTAACTCCGTATACTCGATGATTCCCCGGAGTTTGTTTTCAGCTGCCTGTTTCAAAACAGCGTTTACTTCTTCCTTAGTGGTTGGCCTGGATAAGTTGGCCACAAAATCAACTAAGGAAACATTTGGAGTTGGTACCCGAACAGCTAGTCCATTGAGTTTGCCGGCTAATTCTGGTATGACAACACTAACGGCTTTTGCTGCTCCGGTAGTCGTAGGGACCATTGATTGATAAGCAGCCCTGGCTCGCCGCCAATCTTTATGTGTCTTGTCTAAAAGACTCTGATCATTAGTGACTGAATGGGTCGTTGTCATCATTCCTTGTTCAATTCCAAAGGTATCGAATAGAACTTTGACTACCGGAGCTAGACCGTTTGTTGTACAAGAAGCATTAGAAATAATATGGTGCTTTAACGGATCATATTTATCTTCATTAACGCCCATGACGATCGTGATATCTTCATTTTTTCCGGCTGCAGAGATGATCACTTTTTTAGCCCCGGCAGCTATATGTTGGGCAACCACATCACGTTTTATGTAAACACCGGTAGATTCGATTACGATATCAATTCCAAGTTTACCCCATGGCAAATCCGACAAGTTCTTTTCTGAGCTTATTTCAATGGGTTTTTCGTCAATAAACATGGTTTGGCCGTCAATCCTCACAGAATTTGGAAGAATTCCATGAATTGAATCATACTTAAACAAATGAGCTAATAAGTCAGGACTTCCTAAGTCATTTATAGCAACAATTTCGAAAGGAAACGATTTACTTAGTAAGGCACGAAGTGAAAGACGACCAATTCGCCCAAAACCATTGATTGCTACTTTTCTCATGAGGTTATCCTCCTTTAGTATCCGGTTGAGCGGACAAAGTATTTAATATTGCTTAATGTAATGCAGCTCCAAGTAACAAATCCCTTTCTTGATTCATCTTTTTTATGAGAAAGATTAGCTTCCATTATAGTCTATGTTGCGAACTTAAGCATATTTTTATCCATAAAAAATCATATTTACTTTAATGAATAAAAGCATAAAAAAAAGACCGGAAGAATCCGGTCGGGTTTAAAAAACTGAATGTTATTAAAGTTTTTGTTAAATACCTTTCGTTACTATATATTTAACTAAATCAATAATGCGATTTGAATAGCCCCATTCGTTGTCATACCAAGCGAGTACTTTAACCATCCGATCTCCCATCATTGTGGTTGACAATGCATCGACGATCGCGCTAGCCGGATTACCATTAAAGTCAATAGATACTAATGGCAGTTCGGTATACTCGAGTATTCCCTTTAGCTTACCATCTGCCGCTTGTTTCAAAGCAGCGTTTACCTCTACTGCAGTTGCAGGCTTAGATAAAATGGCAACTAAATCAACCAAAGAAACATTAGCTGTTGGCACACGGACAGCAAGACCATTCATTTTGCCGGCTAATTCCGGTATGACAAGGCTGACTGCTTTGGCAGCACCTGTCGTTGTCGGAATCATGGATTGATAAGCTGCTCTGGAGCGACGCCAATCTTTATGTCGCTTGTCTAAGATCCTTTGATCATTAGTAACCGCATGAATCGTTGTGATCAAACCTTGTTCAATCCCAAAAGTGTCGAGCAAAACTTTAGCTACCGGAGCAAGGCAGTTTGTTGTACAGGACGCATTAGAAATAATATGGTGGTTCGATGGATCATAGTTATCTTCGTTAACCCCCATAACAATCGTGATGTCTTCGTTTTTACCTGCTGCAGAGATGACAACCTTTTTGGCTCCGGCGGTTAGATGTTGGGTAGCTTCTTCCCTTTTTTTGAAAATGCCGCTTGATTCAATGACAACATCCACACCAAGTTTGCCCCAAGGTAAATCTTGAGGATTCTTTTCCGCTACAATCTCAATGCGTTTACCATTAGCAATCATCGCTTGTCCGTCAAATTCTACGGGATAAGGAACGGTCCCGTGAACTGAATCATACTTGAACAAATGCGTTAACATGTCGGGACTAGCTCCGGATGGATTGATGGCGACAGCCACTACTTCGAAAGGAAGATCTTGACTTAGGCAGGCACGAAGAGTAAGACGGCCAATGCGCCCAAAACCATTGATTGCTACTTTTACACTCATTAGTGCAAACCTCCTTCTAATAATTAAATCCAATTGGCTGGCTAGTATTGTGTTGATACAATTACAATTAATATATTTCGATACAAATGAGCAAATTCCTTTTTTTAAAAAATAGAAATTTAATTCAAGTTTAGATGTAATTTGATTAAAAAAATGGAAACTTTCAAGATATGTAAGTTTCCTGCAGCTTTTGTGAATATTATCGTGAATATGATCTTTATTTTGTTGGCTGAGTTTTTGGTGTAACACGTGGCAATGGTTTTTGAATATTTCGTTCTTTATGTGTGTCATACTCAGTATAAATCGGATCTTTGATAGTTAACGAAGATTTTGCCCTTGAGTTTTTTTTGTTGGTACCCATATGATCCTTCCTTTCAAGTCAGAATATATAATAATCATTTATTTTGTCTTATTTCGTAATCTTTGCTTCATAAGACCGCCGATTTTTCCTGTATCTTTAGCACTCAAAGAATGCCAGCCATGGCAATTAATCTGATCGAGTAAACCCAATTCAGCAGCAATCTCCATTTTTAACGGTTTGAGAGGATCTTCTCGTTTTAATTTTGGTTTTGACTGTTTCACACTAAATCCTTCCTCTGCTCATAATACTATAATCTTCCTCATAATGAGGACAAGTTACTTCCCGCCGTCCACCAAGAAGGTTTTCTAAGCGGCAGCGCCCTTCACTTGAGTAAAGACAACGTGAAGAACATGGTTTTTGGGTCATTACCTTCATCTCCTTTCTATGAAAAAGTTTTCCCTTTTATGCACAAAAATATCCCGCCTGAAAAATCAAGCCGGATATTTCATAAAAATGTAATTAAACTTCAAACATTTCACCAGG
>CAYWSF010000018.1:0-1346 GCA_964460725.1 uncultured Desulfosporosinus sp. | reverse complement strand
TTGAGTAAAGACAACGTGAAGAACATGGTTTTCTGGTCATAATCTCATCTCCTTTCTATCAGAAGTGTTACCGTTTTTGCAAAAAATATCCTGCCTGAAAAATCAAGCCGGATATTTTATCAAGAACGTCATTAAGCCTCACACATTTGATGGGGCTTTAACGCCCTGATTTTGGCTCCGTAACAGTGCCCCAAGAGGTAAAGATCCTTACTTGGTGACGGTCATTTAGAGTGACGCCGGTTAAACACTGTCAGCACGGCTGTCCTGCGCATAAATATAATAATAAGTAAGATAAAAACGACAACAAGAATAAATAAAGACCAAATCCATTGCCCCTTAGCTCCAAGCACGGCCGCCCCACCAAAGCAAGCGCTTATTCCATACATTAACAGCACTGCTGAGCGTTGAGTGAACCCGGTATCCAATAAACGGTGGTGGAGATGTCCCCGGTCTGCTTTCGCCATAGGTTGTCCTCGCAGCTTGCGGCGAATAATTGTTAAGGCCAGGTCGGTAACCGGCAAGCCTAAAACCAGCAGAGGAAAGACTAATCCGAGAACCGTTGCTGTTTTAAGCAGACCCATAATCGAAATTCCACCAATGATATAGCCAAGGAACATACTTCCGGAGTCACCCATGAAAACTCGTGCCGGTGGGAAATTATAAAATAAAAAGCCCAGGAGTGCTCCGGCCAAAGCCAGTGTAAGATGGGTAGGAATTACTGTGGGTTGAAGAATTTGATTGGCAGACCAAAATAAACAAAGTGCTGCTATGAAACAGATTCCGGCGGCTAAACCATCGAGCCCATCTGCAACATTTACAGTATTAACCAAGCCGACAATCCAAAAAACCATTAATATAAGGCCGATAGCATCCAGACCAAGTGCCGCGAAATTAATTGTCTGATTAATAAAGGGCAGGGAGATTAGGTTCATAGAAAAGTCAAAGAAGAGAAGTACTGCTGCTGCAGCAATTTGCCAAAAAAGCTTAACTAAGGGCCCCATTCCGCGGATATCGTCCCAAATGCCAACTGCCAAAATAAGTGTGCTTCCAAGAAATAATCCTGACATCTGTTTATCCCACACTTGCATAACCAAGGCTGCGCTCCAAAATGCAACATATATTGCCAATCCGCCGAGACGGGGAATTTGCTTTGTGTGAATGTGCCTGCCACCCGGATAATCGATCGCTCCCCAGCGCAGTGCTAATTTGATTGATAGCGGTGTAGCGATAACTGCTATGCCCAGTGCTACCAAAAAAGTTAACGTATAAGTCATAATCGTCTCCGTTCTAGATAAGTCCCGGAAAACCCCATTGACGCAAAACTTCGTATACGACAACGGCGACAG
>CAYWSF010000017.1:0-14479 GCA_964460725.1 uncultured Desulfosporosinus sp. | reverse complement strand
GCTGATTTAGCCAAGCGCTTAGAAATTACGCGCGAAGAAATTATGGCGATAGGCGACAGTTTTAATGATCTGGAAATGATTAAATACGCTGGTCTCGGCGTGGCCATGGGAAATGCCCGACCGGAAATTAAGGAACAAGCAGATGTGGTTACCGTGACAAATGAGGAAGATGGGGTGGCGGAGGCCATTGAATGTTATGTCCTTCAGGAGCAGGGACAGGTTATGGCCCACTAAATACAGGGTGGACGGAAGAATATTTTTTCTTTTTTTAAAGGATACTGAGTGCTTAATGTAGGGAAAATGATCGCTTAATCACACTACTTCAGGGCATTGTGTATTTCGACGGTATTTTGGCATAAAAATTGCATTGAGGTGACGAAACTGTTATACTTATCAAAAGGAGGGTTGTTTATTTGCGTGTTCTTTTGGTTGCTCTCAATGCAAAATATGTTCACACAAATTTAGCCCTTCGCTATTTTTATGCCAAGGTTCATGCTATTTATCCTGACGTTTTACTGCGGGAGTTTAGCATAAATGACCGCCTTGAGCGAATTGCTGGGGAGCTTTATGAGGCTAAGGGCGATGTGATCGGGTTTTCGTGTTATATCTGGAATCTTAAAGAAATTGTGGCCCTGATCAGGCGGCTTCGTCCTGTTTGTCCAAATGTGAAATTTGTTATTGGGGGCCCGGAAGTTTCCTTTGAAACGGAGGCGTTCCTCCTCGAACATGCGGAGGCCGATGTAATAGTGATCGGTGAAGGGGAAAATACATTTTTAGAGCTGCTTAACACTTGGGAGGGCGGAACTGATCTTTCCTTCGTCCCCGGGGTTGCTTGGCGAAAAAATGGAAAAATAATCATTAATCCCCCTCCATCGAGATCCCTTGATTTGAACGATCTCCCGGATCCCTATGCGGCGGATGAAGACTTCACAAACCGACTGGTTTATGTTGAGACAACCAGAGGATGTCCGTTTGATTGTCAGTATTGTTTGTCCTCAACCTTTCAAGGGGTTCGTTTTTTGGAACCGGAGCGGTTTCGCCTCCTGTTTTGTCATTTACTAGAAAAAGGTGCCCGTACTATTAAGTTTGTGGACCGGACCTTTAATGCTAATAAGCGCCATGCTTTTGAAATATTAAACATAGTCCGGGAAGAGAGTGAATGTCTCCCGGATGGGCAGCGGGTTCGGGTTCATTGCGAAATGACCGGAGAACTTTTCGATGAAGAGTGGATGGACTATTTCAGAGCATATCCACCTGGTTTAATACAATTGGAAATTGGTGTGCAGTCTACGTACAAACCAACGCTGCAGGTTGTTTCCCGCCCGCAAAACTTTGAAAAGTGGAAAAAATACATACCGGAAATGCAAATTTTAGGAATACCGCTCCATCTTGACCTGATAGCCGGTTTGCCGAAGGAAGGGTGGATGAATTTCCGGACTTCTTTTAATGACGTATATAGTGTACAACCGACAATGCTCCAACTCGGTTTTTTAAAAGTACTAAAAGGATCGGGTCTGCGTCAGCAAAGCAAGCATTATGGACTCGTTTACACCCCCGATCCGCCTTATACTATTTTGGAAACTGCAGTTTTGCCTCATGGAAAAATAATTCAGCTGCAGCGCATAGAAGACCTGCTTGATAAATATTATAATTCTGGGAAGTATAAGTATGGTTTGAAAGGAGTGCTAAAATTTTTCCCGAATCCATTTGATTTTTACCATGAATTTGCTAAGTTTTGGGAAAAACGCGGTTGGTTTAAGCGACAATGGCAAGACAAAGTGCTCTTTGATAAACTGTGGGAATTCATTGACGAACGAGTTTTGAAACGCGATATTTCAAGTCAAGATCAATCATGGAACGCAGAAGCAGAACAGCGAACGTCGAACATCAAGCATCGAAATATTTCATCGCGCGAGAAAATCTGCGATGCCTTGCGTTTTGATTATTACCTCTGGGAGCGTCCCAATATCGTTCCTGAATACCTTCAATTTAAAGTTTGTTTGGACCCGCAGGAAAACGCCAGAATCTTAAAAGAACGAACCGATAAAATCCGCAGGGATGGTTATTGGAAAAAAATAATTCCGGAGTTCCGGCAAATGGATCGGCGTCAGTGGAATCGCAGCACTGCAGTCGCTTATTTTACCTCGGATGTATTACAGGTGGGGGAATCGCCAACGCCGTGTTGGTATCTTTTCCACTATCAACAAGGGAAGGTTAAGGCTTATCGGTTTCAGGATGAATGGAGCACTGTACAATGACGTTTCGGTATTTTTTGCGTAATACGATCTTGCTTTGGGGGTGTATAAGCGCTTTATTTGTATTAGGCACCGGGTGCATGAGAACACCTCTGACCGGCCAACCCGGCGGACCGGCTCCTGCAGTGGTGGGCGTCTGGCACTCCTTGGAAGGGGCTGAATCGGATGCTTTACAAGCACAGGTTCAAACAATTATGCAGACTCATCCTGAGGTGATCATTAACCTCCAATATGTGCCGGAAGATAATTTTGCAGCTTATTCTTACTTGGCAGAAGCAGGAGGGGAAGGACCGGAGATCTTTATCGCTTCCAAAGAAATTATCCGTGAGCTTTATGCCAACGGTGCGCTGGCCAAAGCAGCGTACAGCGATCAGGAGGCATTTCCCGCAGCTTCGTCAGTCTTCCAATATGGAGAGGCGGCCTATGCTTCTCCTTGGTTGACGGATGTACCTTTGCTTTATTTTCGAACGGACATGGCAGATCTTCCGGTCAATTTAGATGACCTTTTCTCCAAAGGCGGAATTTCCGTTGCCGCTCCGGATATGGCTTCGCTTTCAGCCTGGTGGAGCGGGCAAGGCGGGCAGTTAGTTAAGGAGGGAGCCCCGAGTTTAGATGATCCCAACAATGTTGCCTTTCTTAAACAACTAAAGTATTGGCAAGGGACAAAAAGATTAAGGATAGATCCCGATGTACTCGCTGCCTTTGCTGATGGAGGCCCCCCTTACATGATCGCAGGGGCCAGCCAGGCCAAATTTTTAAGCCTGCAGAATATACCCTGGGGTTGCATGCAGCCGGTTGAATTAATCGGCGGGCAAGGAAATCCGCTTTTAGGCAAGACGCTGGGAATTGCGAATTCTGCCGTTAAGACGAATGAAGTTATGCTGCCGGCAATTCAACTCGTTGAAAAAGCACTGTTAACACCGGAAGTAGAGGGGGCAATGCTGCAAGCAGGTGGTCTTCTTCCAGCCAATCAGGAGTACTATCAAAGTTCAGAAGCTCAGAAAGGTGTTTTCCCTCAGGCAAATCAAGCCCTTACCACAGCGTGGTCTTTAGCTGGAAATGCTTTAGAGCGGAAGCTGATCCCCTTTCAGGACGCGGCATGGAGTAAAGTGGTTGCAGGCAAGGCCACTCCGGAGGATGCTCTAGCCGTTGCCCAAAGGGAAGCCATAAATGCCCTGGCGGCTAAGTGACGACCTTAATCCAAATCAAGGGGGGCGCAAAAATGGCAATTAAAGGTTTAGAGAAGGGAATAGAAGTGGTTATTATCACGGGTTTATCCGGTGCCGGGAGGACCCTGGCGATGCAAAGCCTTGAAGACCAGGGATTCTTCTGTATTGACAATTTACCGCCTACCTTTCTGGTCAAATTTGCGGAGTTATGTGCTCAGTCCAGAGGAAAAGTTTCTAAGGCCGCGATTGTTTGTGATTTACGGGGCGGAGAATTTTTTTCTTCACTTAGTGAAGCCCTAAGTAATTTACAAGAGGAAGGATTTCATCTCCAAATCCTCTTTCTGGATGCGTCGGATGAAACGCTAATCCGTCGTTATAAAGAATCGCGGCGGCGGCATCCTCTTTCACCTTATGGACGTGTTTTAGACGGGATTCAAGCCGAGCGTCAGCAACTGGAGGAGATAAGAATCCGGGCTGACAAAATTATCGATACCTCTTATTTATCTGCTCAAGAACTTCGTTTCCAAGTAGCAGAGTTGTTTTGCACAACTCAGGGACTGGGCAAAATGGCGGTTTCGGTAGTATCCTTTGGCTTTATATATGGCAGTCCAATGGATGCAGATCTTGTTATGGATGTGCGTTTCCTGCCGAATCCTTATTATGTTAAAGAACTACGTACGCTGACCGGCGAAGACACTTTAGTTCAGGAATACGTTTTTGGTAATCTGATTGCCCAAGAGTTTATAGATAAGTATTTGAACTTGTTGGAATATATACTGCCTTATTATGTTAAAGAAGGAAAGAACCACTTGATGATTGGAATTGGCTGTACAGGCGGTCAACATCGCTCCGTTGCTATTGCTGAACGGGTAGGACGATTCTTAGAAGAACAGCATTATGTCATCAATGTAAAACATCGGGATGTTGCTAAAAATCTCAAAAGGGTGAAACATCGGGACGCTGCTAATAATCTCAAAAGGGTGGAACTTCAAGATGAACTCTGATAAGCGTAGACTTTCACGGTATCTTAAATGGCTCTATCCTAATCTGAAAGTCAAACGATGGTTCCTTTTGGCGGTATTTGGTATCTTTCTTTTTGCAACCGGTTTTGCAGTCATGAATGATGGAGTGGCAATTGGCTATGCGGAGTTACAGTTACGGGAAGTTATTTATCTCTTAACGGGCAGTACAAGGCGTGTTGCCGTACCAACCGGCATAATCATCAGTGCTTTGGGAATCGCGGCAATTGTTATCGGTTTTAAAAAAATGTTGGACTCTATTATTTCAGCCGTACTGCCGAATAACGAAGAAAAAATAGTTGATGTGCTGTATACACGTAATCATTTGCGCAGAGGACCAAAGATTGTAGTGGTTGGTGGGGGTACCGGGCTTTCAACCCTCCTGCGTGGTTTAAAACAGTATTCGTGTAATCTTACGGCGATTGTAACGGTTGCCGATGACGGTGGAAGTTCCGGTAAATTACGCACTGAACTGGGCATTCAGCCACCGGGGGATATTCGGAATTGCCTTACTGCTTTGGCTGATACTGAGGACGTAATGGTCAAACTCTTCTCTTACCGTTTTAAAGACGGGGCGCTGGAGAATCATAGTTTAGGGAACCTGTTCCTGGCAGGATTAACCAATATATTTGGCGATTTTCAAAAGGGCATCGAACAGGTCGGGAAAGTGTTTGCTATTCGTGGTAAGGTGTTTCCTTCCACGTTGGAACAAGTGGTACTTTTGGCAGACTTTGAGGACGGGACGCGTGTTTATGGACAGACTGCGGTTCGGGACACCGAAGGAAAGATTCACCGCGTTTACCTGGACCCCGGTGATTGTCACCCTGTGCCTGAAGCCTTGCAAGCTCTTGAAGAAGCAGATTTAATTGTTCTGGGCCCAGGAAGCCTTTATACAAGCGTTTTACCGAATTTGCTGGTAGAGGGGCTGAGGGAGAAAATTCGAGCAGTAAAAGCCCCCTGTATATATGTTTGTAATGTAATGACAGAAAAAGGAGAGACGGATGATTACAAAGTGTCCGATCACCTTAAAGCAATTCTTGATCACTGTGGTCCTGGATTAATAGATGCAGTCCTGGCTGCCAAGGGGAAAATTAATGCGCCGCTTCTGAAACGATACGGTGCGGAAGATGCTGTTCCGGTTGTTGCTGATCCGAAAGAGGTCGAGAAACTTGGTGTTAAGTATTATGAGGCAAATTTGATGCAAGTTGAGAATGTTGTGCGCCACGATCCGGATCGCTTGGCAAAGGAACTCATTCGTTTGCTCTTTCGTTTAAAACCCATGCGGGAGCGGATTGCTATAGTTGATGCTTATTTGCTTAATCAGAAACTCCGTCAAGAGGTATAACGAGACAAAAAGCAAGAGGAAGAGGCGAGAAAGGGGGTTAAGCATTTGTCCTTTAGTGCTGACACCAAAGAAGAACTTGCTCGCTTAAGAGGTCAGAAATCATGTTGTGATTTAGCAGAATTGGCGGCGTTAGTACGGATGGACGGAACTCTCAAAATCAGTGCTCATCAACGATACACACTGATCGTGACCACAGAGAGTGCTCCTGTGGCACGAAAGATCTTTCGTTTAGTAAAGGATGTCCTCAAGAGCCCGGTAGATATTGTAGTCAGGCGTAACCTTAGACTGCGTAAAAATAATTCCTACATGGTCAGAATTTATCTGCGCGACTTTGAAGACTTAAAAAACCTGGGCCTGGTGGATGAAAGAGGACAAATATACCATGAAATTGCTCCCGGTTTGATAAAAAAGCGTTGTGATCAAAAAGCATATTTGCGAGGAGCCTTTTTGGCCGGGGGCTCAATTAATAATCCGGAAGGAAATTATCACTTAGAAATTGTCAGCAATGATGAGCAACATGCTAATGCACTATGTCGCTTGATCAATCGGTTTAAATTAGGGGCTAAAGTTAGTATGCGTAAGCATTGGTATGTGGTTTATATCAAAGAGAGTGAACGCATTGTTGAGTTTATTGGCTTTATCGGAGCACATCGTGCCCTTTTAGAATTTGAGAATGTTCGTGTGCTAAAAGATGTAAGGAATCAAGTAAATCGGCTGGTCAATTGCGAGACGGCCAATCTTGATAAGATTGTGGTAGCTGCTGTACGTCAATTAGAAAATATCCAACTAATTATGGATTCCGTAGGACTGCAGTCTTTGCCGCCTGCATTAAGGGATGTTGCTGAGCTTCGATTGAAATACACTGATGCTAGTTTAAAAGAACTTGGGGAGATGCTGCGACCAAAAGTTGGTAAATCCGGTGTCAATCACCGGATGAGAAAAATCGATGAATTGGCTGAACGGATCAGGACTCAAAAGGCAGGGAAGATATAGTCTTGCCCTAAAGAAAACAGAACTACAAAAAATCATAGAATTATTTTTGGGGGGAAGATAAGTGCGGTTAGGGTATAGCTTAAACTTAGAGCAGACTCAAAAACTCATCATGACTCCTGAATTACGCCAGGCAATAACTATTTTACAGTTGTCCGCACTGGAACTTTCTTCGTATGTTGAGGAGCAGTGCCTGGAGAATCCTTTTTTGGAAACCCAGGAAGAAAGTTCGGATCCTAAAGAGGATCTAGAAACAACGGAAGAGAAAAAATGGGAAGTGGATTGGCAGGATTATTTTCACGACCAGGATAATAATTCCTTTCGTCAGGGCCGAGCAGTTGTGGAAGAAAAACAAAGTTTTGATCCCTTTGTAGCTGCGCCGCCAACGTTTCAGGAGCATTTGCTGGGACAGCTGCATGTCCAAAAAACATCAGCTTCGCTAGTACCTGTGGCGGAGTACATTATTGGGAACTTAGATGATAATGGTGGTCTTTCTTTAACCTTGGAGGATATTGCCAGGGGGACCGGTGTTTCTCTCAGCACAGCCGAAGAAGCACTGGCTTTGGTTCAGACTTTTGAGCCGCTGGGGGTTGGAGCTCGTAATTTAGAAGAATGCCTTCGCTTGCAGTTGCCGCTCCTAAAGAACTATCCGCCTGAATTATCCGAGTTGCTAAAGCATCTGGAGGATTTAGCGGCAGGACGTCTGCAACGAATTGCACGTGCCATGAAGATTACCGTACAGAGGGTACAAGAACTGGCAGATTTAGTGCGCACACTGGATCCCAAACCAGGTCTTAACTTTTCGAGCCCGGGAGAGGTACGTTATGTCGTTCCGGATGTAATTATCGAAGAAATCGACGGGGAATTTGTTATCTACGTTAATGACACCTCGGTGCCCCGATTGGGTATCAACAAGGTCTACCGTGAGGCTCTGAACCTTGAAGAGGGGGCAGACACACGCAAATTTGTGGAACAGAAAATGAACGCGGCAGCCTGGCTCATTCGCAGTATTGAGAACTGGCGCCTAACGCTTTATAAAGTATCCAATGCTATTGTGAAGTGGCAATCAGACTTTCTACGCTATGGCATAAATTATCTAAAACCGCTTACGTTAAAGGATATTGCAGAGGAAATCGGAATGCATGAGTCGACGGTCAGTCGGACAACATCCCATAAATACATTCAAACTCCGCGGGGTATTTATGAATTTAAATTTTTCTTTGCCAATAGTACAGGCAGGGGGCCGAACAATAACTCTGATGTCACGACGGAGAGAATAAAACTTGCTTTGCGTGATATCATTTCTTCTGAAAATCGCAAACGTCCATATTCTGATCAGAAGCTGGCTGAAATTCTCAAAGCCAGGAATATGGAAATATCCAGGCGGACAGTAGCTAAGTACCGTGACGAGTTACAGATTGCGTCGACGGCTGTCAGAAAACGATATTAGATAAAGATTTAAGCAAGGTATTGGCATTCCGGCGATTAACTAAAGCACAGGCAAGAAGATGATATTGGGGGGAGTTAAGGGTGTTGAAATATCTGGCATTACTGTTTGCTTATTTCCTGGGTGCCATACCATTTGCGTATTTTGCCGGACGGCTCAAAAAAGTGGATCTGCGTTCACAGGGAAGCGGTAACTTTGGCACTACGAATGTTTTTCGGTTGTTAGGTCCAAAATATGGCTTGGCCGTGTTTGCAGGGGATGCCTTAAAAGGTGCCTTAGCAACAGCAATTTGTTTTAATTTGTGGGGTCCTTGGGGTGGCATAGGCGGCGGGATCCTAGCCATTATCGGACATATTTGGAATCCCTTTTTTAAATTTAAATCAACCGGCAAGGGCGTGGCAACAGGATTTGGCGTTATTCTGGTTCTGATGCCGCTAATATCCCTTGTTGCCATTACTGTATTTGCTTTGGTTGTCTTGATTACTCGTTATGTGTCGTTGGGGTCTATGGCGGGTTCGGCAACTGCTCTTTTGTTGACACTTTTTTTGTCGACTCCTCTTCCGTATAAAGCGTTGGTTTGCGTGGCAGTGATCCTGATTTTTATGCGTCATCGTGCCAATATCAAACGTTTATTGAAGGGTATAGAGCCTAAAATAAGTTTTTAAACCGAATACCGTCGGCTTAAAGTTCTGAACCCTGGTTTTTTCATGGTATACTGAGGTAAACTATTGCATAAACTCCACATCAAGCTCAACGGGAAAGGGGATTTTAGCATGAACAAGAAAGGTGTCAAAGATATTGACGTACAGGGGAAACGTGTACTGGTACGAGTGGATTTTAATGTACCTTCTGATGAGCAGCGACAGATTACTGATGATACCCGGATACGCGCCTCGCTGCCTACGATAGAATATCTCGTGCAACAGGGAGCACGCGTGGTTTTGGCGTCTCATCTTGGCCGTCCCAAGGGGAAGATCAATCCTAAGTATTCTTTAGATTTAGTAGCCCAGCGTTTGAGTGAGTTATTAGGGCAAGACGTGCAATTTGCCGGGGACTGCGTAGGGGATGCAGTTCGAGAAGCAGTTAGTAAGCTGCAGGATGGACAGGTTCTCTTATTAGAAAATGTCCGCTTCCATGCGGAAGAAGAGAAAAATGATCCGACGTTCGCCCGTGACCTTGCTTCGCTGGCGGATGTATTTGTCAATGATGCCTTTGGAACCGCGCACCGGGCGCATGCCTCTACCGAAGGGGTTTCACACTATATCCCTGCCGCAGCAGGTTTATTAATGCAAAAAGAAATTGAATTTATGGGTAACGCTTTGGAAAGGCCGGAACGACCCTTTGTCGCCATAATCGGCGGGGCGAAGGTTAGCGATAAAATTGGCGTTATTGGCAATCTGCTGGAAAAGGTTGACGTTTTGATCATCGGTGGGGGGATGGCAAACACATTCCTGAAAGCACAAGGTTTTAATGTTGGCAAATCCCTTCTCGAAGCGGAAAAAGTGGAATTAGCAGAGCAGATAATTGCGCAAGCTAAGGCGAAAGGCGTCCAATTGGAACTGCCGGTCGATGTAGTGGTTGCAGTTGCTTTGGAAGCAGATGCGGCACATCGCGTTGTAAAAGCGGCGGAAATCAAGGAGGGTGAAATGGCCTTGGATATAGGGCCGGAGAGTGCGGAGAAGTTCGCTGCCCAAATTTCCGCTGCTCGGACGGTGGTCTGGAACGGTCCGATGGGTGTTTTTGAAATGGACGCTTTCGCCAAAGGAACTGAACAAGTTGCTCAGGCGATGGCGAAATGCAGTGGTATTACAATTGTCGGAGGCGGAGATTCGGTAGCAGCGGTGAAGAAAATGGGCGTTGCCGATCAGATGTCTCATATTTCGACAGGAGGAGGCGCATCCCTGGAGTTTTTAGAAGGGAAAGTGTTGCCGGGTGTGGCCGCAATCGGCGAAGTGTAGGTGTAAAGAGAGCTTTTCGCACGCGAAAGCATGCATGCCGCTGGAGGGCCGGACGGTTGGCGGTTTGTGAGCGCAACTGAACCTTAATTAAGATACAGGGGAACCTGCTGCGCACAATGGAGATAATAAACCGTTGTGCGCTCCGTTTTGACAAGCGGATGCACTAATGCATCGCTTAGCAGATAAGTACTGTTGGCAGATAAGTACTGTTAGAGAGAAATCATGGCAGTCAGTATGGTGCTTTAGAGCAGTACGAAGGTAGAACGCTCGAACCTAAAGGATGTTCACTTCGATTTATAGGTTTGGAGGGTCTTAGTGCTGCGCATTAAGGTGCCTGGTAAAGAAGGGGAGGGTTAATAAATGGCAAATAGACGATCAGTCATTGCCGGCAATTGGAAAATGTTCAAAACCATAAGCGAAGCAGATGATTATGCAGTGAAGTTCCTGGAAGAGGTAAAGGATGTGATAGAGCTCGATATCGTCTTATGTGCTCCTTTTACAGCTCTTTATTCCTTGAAAAATGAACTGGAAGAAAGTCATGTGCATTTGGGTGCTCAAAATATGTCCTGGGCAGATCAAGGGGCCTATACGGGTGAAATTTCTGCACAGATGCTGCTGGATGTCGCCTGTACATATGTAATCCTCGGCCATTCTGAACGGCGGGAAATGTTTGGTGAAACCAATGAAAGTGTCAATCAGAAAGTGCAGAAAGCATTGGCTGTCGGCTTGACGCCCATCCTTTGCGTGGGCGAAAATTTAAATGTTCGTGAAGAAGGAAAAGCGGCGGATCACGTGCGTTCTCAGGTTAGGCAATCCCTTGCTGACATACCGCCGGAGGATCTCAGTCGCATTGTGATTGCTTATGAACCCATTTGGGCAATCGGTACCGGCAAAACAGCCTCCGATCAAGATGCCCAGGATATGTGTGCTTCCATCCGGTCCACTCTGAATGGCCTTATGGGGGCAGGGGCTGAGCAAGTGCCGATCCTTTACGGCGGCAGTGTCAAGGTAGAAAATATCTCAGGGCTGATGGCGGAGCCTGATATTGACGGTGCCCTGGTCGGCGGAGCCAGTTTGGATCCTGCAAGTTTCGCGAAAATTGTTCATAACGCCGCCCTTGTGGTCCGAAAGGATGGGAGATAGTGATGGGGAAGCCACTTCTGCTGATGATTTTAGATGGCTGGGGTTATCGGGAGGCCGTAGAAGGCAATGCCATTGCCCAAGCAAATTTACCAAATTTTCATCGTTTGGAGGAAAAGTACCCCTATACATTGCTCCACGCATCGGGAGAAGCCGTGGGATTACCGGAAGGTCAAATGGGCAATTCCGAAGTCGGACATTTGAATATCGGTGCCGGGCGGGTAGTCTATCAGGAATTGACCCGTATTTCTAAGGCGATTAAGGATGGCACGTTGTTTAAGAATCCCGTTCTGCTTGAAGCGATGGAACATGCGTGCCTCCATAATAAGGCTTTCCATTTGGTAGGCTTGCTTTCTGACGGTGGCGTTCACTCACATATTGATCATTTGTTTGCCCTTCTGGATATGGCCAAGGCCCAAGGATTAAAAGAAGTATATATCCATCCCATTTTTGATGGGCGTGATGTCTTGCCGCAGAGTGCCAAACAATTTATCAATCAGCTGGAACAGAAATTGAAGGTTTTGGGGATTGGCAAAATTGCCACTGTGGGCGGTCGTTATTATGTGATGGACCGTGACAAGCGCTGGGATCGCTTAGAAAAAGGCTACCGGGCCTTGGTTATGGGCGAAGGCGAATATGCAGCCAGTGCCATGGCAGCCCTGCAGGGTTCCTATGATCTGCGCATCACAGACGAATTTGTACTGCCAACGGTGATTGTTGATCAGGAAGGCAAACCGGTCGGTTCGATTCAAGATGGAGACAGTGTACTCTTTTTTAACTTTCGGGCTGATCGGGCGCGGGAAATTAGTCATGCTTTTGTCGATGAAGAGTATACCAATTTTACATTTCCGATTAACTTGCGGGTACACTATGTGTGTATGACTCAGTATGAGGATACGATTAATGCACCGATTGCTTTCCCGCAGCAAAACCTGAAAAACACGTTCGGAGGAGTGCTCGCCCAAAACGGTTTAAAGCAGCTGCGCATTGCGGAAACGGAAAAATACGCACATGTGACCTTCTTTTTTAACGGCGGGATTGAGGAACCTGATCCTGGTGAGGATCGAATCTTGATTCCTTCGCCTAAAGTCGCCACCTATAACCTTCAACCGGAGATGAATGCACCGCAACTGACCAAAACGCTTTTGGAGCAATTGAAAAATAATAACTACGATGTGATCATTCTTAACTATGCCAATCCAGATATGGTGGGACATACCGGGGTATTTGATGCCACCGTTAAAGCAGTGGAAGCGGTTGACCAATGTTTGGGTGAGGTTTATGACGCGCTGCATATAATGAAAGCTACCCTCATTGTCACTGCGGACCACGGGAACGCAGAAGACAAAGTGGATCCGGAGACCGGTCTTCCGCTCACTGCCCACTCCACTAATAGGGTTCCTTTTATTCTGGCTGATGATCAGTTTATTGGGCAAAAATTGCGTGTTGACGGTGCCTTGTGCGATATTGCCCCCACCATGCTGGAATTACTGAATATTCCCAAACCTCAGGAAATGACCGGAAAATCTTTATTAGTGGTTAATAATGGTTAAATAATAGCCAAATAATAGCCAATAATAGTAAAGTATTGGTTAACAATGGTCTAATAATAATTAATGGTTAATGTTTAAATGGAAAGGAATGTTGATAATCATTAAAAGTTAGTGGCAAATAAGTCGTTAATAATCGTTAATAATGGTTAATAATCAAGTACAGATGCCCGGTTTTGGGCATTAGATTAGTAGATTAACGGAAGGAGAATAAGCTGATGAGTTATATTACAGATGTATATGCTCGTGAAATCTTGGATTCTCGGGGAAATCCGACGGTAGAAGTAGATGTGGTTCTTACAGATGGGACTATCGGTCGAGCGGCAATACCATCAGGCGCTTCTACCGGAGCTTTTGAAGCAGTAGAATTACGGGATGGAGACGCTGCCCGTTATATGGGTAAAGGAGTTATGAAAGCAGTTGAGAACGTCAACTTAGAAATCGGTTCGGAAGTTGAGGGGCTGAATCCGTTTGACCAACCCGGACTGGACCAGCTATTGATTGAGCTTGACGGAACTCCAAATAAGGGGAAATTTGGTGCCAATGCCATCCTGGGTGTATCCCTTGCCACAGCGAAAGCAGCAGCCAAGTCGCTAGGACTGCCCCTCTATCAGTATTTAGGCGGCGTGAATGCCAAGGAACTGCCGGTTCCAATGATGAATATTCTAAATGGCGGCAGTCATGCCGATAACAATGTGGATATTCAAGAATTTATGATTATGCCAGTCGGAGCATTGGACTTTGCCGAGGCTATGCGTATAGGTACAGAAGTATATCATAGTTTGAAAGCCGTACTTAAAGAAAAGAACCTTGCTACAGGCGTCGGAGATGAAGGCGGTTTTGCTCCTAACCTGGCTTCTAATGAAGATGCATTGCTTTGTATTGTCGACGCGATTAAAAGGGCAGGGTATATTCCCGGCCAACAAGTAGCACTCTCTCTTGATGTGGCAGCTTCGGAATTTTACGAAAATGGAATCTATAACTTAGCAGGGGAAGGACTGAAAAAAACTTCAGATGAGATGATCGATTATTATGAGGGGCTAATCAAGCGCTATCCGATTGTTTCCATTGAAGACGGGCTGGATGAAGACGACTGGGAAGGCTGGCGCAAGCTGACTGAACGCCTGGGAGACCGCGTACAGCTGGTTGGGGATGATTTATTTGTAACTAATCCGCAGCGCTTGGCGCGTGGCATTAAGGAGAAATGTGCCAACTCAATTCTTATTAAGCTTAACCAAATCGGTACCTTAACCGAGACCTTGGATGCCATCGAAATGGCTAAACGGGCAGGATATACCGCTGTTGTTTCACATCGTTCCGGGGAGACGGAAGACGTTACTCTAGCCCATGTAGCGGTTGCTGTCAATGCCGGGATGATCAAAACGGGGGCACCGGCCCGGACTGAGCGGGTGGCCAAGTATAATGAATTGTTGCGTATTGAAGAGGAACTTGGAGAGAGCGCCGAGTATCGCGGCTGGGAAGTGTTGGCCGGCCTTGAAATGGACCTGAACAAGCGCTGGACGGTGAGTGCCGGATGGCAGACCACCAACTATGGACTGGGCGAAGACAGCCGTTTCTTGACGGACATGAGCTTCGTGACCAATTC
>CAYWSF010000016.1:2052-15349 GCA_964460725.1 uncultured Desulfosporosinus sp. | reverse complement strand
TTCGTTCATTGGCGCCTCAAGCTCCAAATGAGTCTCTTTAAACATGAAGCTTAATCTTGGATATAATTCTACATAGTGTGTAAATGTTTACAAGCAGCAAATTGGCACTATATTAGAGATACCCAAGGGCGAGGAGATTTTAAATTTTAAAAATAATATCCAGGTGGAAAACTTTCTGCAGGAAGCATTAGAAAGAATTCGGCAATTTTTAAATAACAATTAAACTTTATAAGAAAAAATACTGAAAAGAACGGAAAATACACAGAAAAAACATTCCATGCTTAAGAAGTATTTTAGTGCAAACACAAAAAGAGTAATGTGTAAGAAGAAATACAGAAGTACAGTGTAATTTGTAATAAAACCTTATTGAAGCTGTGGTGGGTGGCAGGCTCACGCACAGCTTATTTTTTACAAGTGATAAAAGATGGTATAATCTAAAAGATGTGGAAATGGAATTTAAAATCAAAATCAAAATCAAATCAAATCAATTTAGGGGGGCATTATACTCTTGGAATTAACGCAAGTAATTGCCAAGGAGCTTGGTTTAAAGCAAGCTCAAGTTAAATCGGCAGTAAACTTATTGGATGAAGGAAATACGATCCCTTTTATTGCGCGTTACCGCAAGGAAGTTACCGAAGAACTTGATGAAAATGCTCTGCGCCAGATTGCGGAGCGGTTAGATTATTTGCGTCGTTTAGAGCAGCGGAAAAGCGAAGTCCTGCGTTTGGTTGACGAACAGGGAAAGCTGACGGAGGATTTGTCTGCTCAGATTGCTGCGGCTACCGTGCTTCAGGACGTGGAAGACTTGTACCGGCCTTTTAAACCGAAACGACGCACGCGGGCCACGATTGCCAAAGAGAAAGGCCTTGAGCCCCTGGCTGTCTGGCTGTTAGTTCAATATCCCCGGGCGGATCTGCAAGCAGAGGCGGAAAAGTATATAAATGCAGAGTTAGCCGTAAATTCAACGGAGGAAGCCTTGGCCGGTGCGATGGATATTATCGCCGAAACCATGGCAGATGATCCTGCTCTGCGTAAGAGGATCCGGGGAGAAATTATGCGTATTGCTGATGTGGTGGCTGCCGCAGCGGCTAAAAAAGCCGAGGAGCGCTCCCCCTATGAGATGTATTATGATTACCGGGAGCCGGTACGGAAAATTCCACCGCATCGGGTGTTAGCCTTGAATCGAGGGGAAAAAGAAGAGTATCTAACTGTGAAGATTGAAGCTCCGTTAGAAACCCTGCTAAGAATAATTGAATTGCGTTATGTAAAGTCGGGACCCTGCGCTCCTTTGGTCCAAAAAGCGGCCCTTGATGCCTATAAACGCTTGATCGAGCCTTCTATTGAACGGGAAGTACGCACGGAGCTTTCCAATCGTGCCGAGGAACAAGCGATTAAGGTATTTGCCGCTAATCTGCGTCAGCTTTTACTACAGCCGCCGGTTAGAGGAAGAATTGTTTTAGGGCTTGATCCCGGATTCAGGACCGGGTGTAAATGGGCAGTTGTCGATGAGACGGGAAAACTCCTGCAGGTTGGCGTGATTTATCCTCATTCCGGCAAGAGCAAACGAGAAGAAGCTAAAGCTATTTTGCGGAAAGCCATTGCGGAGTGTGATGTCAATATCATTGCCATTGGAAATGGTACTGCATCTCGGGAAACGGAAGAAGTCGTGGCTGAATTGATCCGGGAAGACGGGATTGCCACCGAATTTATCCTGGTGAGTGAAGCGGGAGCTTCTGTCTATTCGGCTTCCAAACTGGCAGGCGAGGAATTTCCGGAGTTTGATCTTTCTTTACGGAGTGCAGTGTCCATTGCCCGGCGGCTCCAGGATCCTCTCGCCGAACTGGTGAAAATTGAACCTAAAGCGGTCGGCGTGGGACAGTATCAACACGATGTCCAGCCTAAACGTTTAGAGGAATCCCTGCATGGGGTTGTGGAATCGTGCGTGAATGTCGTCGGCGTGGATTTGAATACCGCTTCGGCCTCTCTGCTCCAATACGTGGCGGGATTAAAGCCGGCAGTCGCCAAGAATATTGTGGCTTGGCGAGATGAACATGGCAAATTCAACAGCCGTAATCAACTTAGGAAAATTCCGCGCCTGGGAGTACAAACGTATATCCAGTGTGCCGGCTTTATTCGGCTTCCTGATGGGATTAATCCCCTGGAAAATACCCCTGTGCACCCCGAATCCTATCAATTGGCTGAGAACATTTTAAAGAAGATTGGTCATACGCCGGGAGATTTGAGGGACCGGCCGGCTGATGTGCGCGACAAGCTGGCTCAGCTGGAACCGGCAGAGCTGGCGGAGGAGTTTGGCGCCGGAGTTCCGACCGTGCGTGATATTTTGGATGCCTTGCAGCGGCCTGGCCGAGACCCGCGGGAGGATTTGCCGCGCCCGTTGCTGCGGCGGGATGTTACACACCTGGAGGATCTCAGCGAAGGGATGGTTTTAGAGGGAACAGTGCGCAATGTCGTGGATTTTGGAGCGTTTGTGGATATCGGTGTGAAGCACGATGGTCTTGTGCACATATCCGAGCTGAGTAATAAATTCATCAAACATCCGATGGAAGCTGTAGCAGTCGGTGATATTGTCAAAGTGCGCGTAATTGGCATTGATAAAACGAGAGAACGCGTGAGTCTCTCTATGCGCGATTTGGCGGGGGGCGATCCGGTTAAGGTTCTAAGTATTTAAATGTTTTACAAGAAGGAGGGTAGAGATGTTTAGCTTAAAAGAAGAGGGTAGATTAACAAAGTTAATTTTAGCGGTAACTTGTTTATTGTTTTTTCTGATTTGTCTTTTTTCAATTATTAAATATGGAAATTCAACCATCATGGGAAGTCTGACAACATTTGATAATGATGATGCCAAATACATCAGAAGTGCTTGGGTTCTATTGGAGACAGGGAAGTTGATCTGTACGACACCGACCACGGAAACAGTATACATGATGCCGGGATTATCCTATGTCTTAGCCTTCTTCATGGCGATTTTCGGCAAATTCGGAGGAATAACCGCCTTTAGGGTATTTCAAGCATTAGTGCAAACCGGCTCTTTGATTTTGGTGTTTTTAATAGCCCGTAAACTATTTAATAGCAAAGTAGGAATTATTGCTGTAATAATAAGTTTTTTGAGTATTGCAGATTATTGGGTGTCAAATTTGATACTTACGGAAACTTTATTTAAATTTTTTGTATTACTGCTTGTCTACTTTTCAATCTATGCTGTCGAGGAACAAAAAACCAAATATTATGTTTTGGGTGGGATAACCTTAGGAATAGCAACTTTATTCAGACCGACGATAGCTACATTCCCGGTCGTCATTTTGTTTATCTGGATCCTAAAAAAGTATAAATTTAAAACGATGTTAAAGTATACAGTGATTGTGGCAGCCGTTTTTTGCGTAATTATGTCTCCTTGGTGGGTAAGAAATTATAGCATTTTCCATAAATTTATCCCCTTAACCCTAGCTTCAGGTAATCCGGCCCTGCAAGGTACATACATTAACTACGATCAGAGCAGCGCTCTAACAGATGGCTTGGATTACTCCCAATTTACCTACCCGGTAGTTTCGGAAATTGCTAACAATGAAGTGGAAATGGAAATTGCCAAATACCGATTAAAGAATCTTGTACCGCAGTACCCCCTGGAATTTCTGAAGTGGTACACTTTTGACAAGGCTATCTATCAAATCGGCTCACCGTTTTTTTGGAGTAAGGACTTTTTAGGAGTTAACACTCAGATGGCCGGTGTGTGGCATATAATAACCTTGATATTGTGTGCAGTAGGTGGTTTTCTCTACTATTTGGATAAGAAAAGAAATAAGATCGGCACTTTAGTGATAGCTGCAATAATCTATTTTATCGGAGTTTATTTACCGTTTTATACAATGGGAAGATACTTTTACCCAGCCATGCCGCTCGTGATTATTTTTGCCGCTTATGCTGCTTATGCTTTGGTTAAGCTAGTCTCTTCCCATGCAATTTCCAGCTCCCCTGGCAGGACCGGTAAAAATTGAGTCTTACCTAGCGGATCAACTGTTTCGGATAACCTCATAGATAGCCGGGTCAGAATTTGCCGGATGCCAAATCGCGATGCCGCGGAGATTTAACTGTTTTGTGATTTCAAGGAGTGTTTTGAAGTTAGTGGCGTTAGTAAACCATACTTCATGTGAGACGCCATCTTCGTCAATGTAATTGTAATGGGGGCCGTTCTGAGGGTCTTGAATAATCTGGGCGTTGTACCTTTCGGCGGTATTTATGGCATCTTGATAGCTAACCGCTTTTCTTTGCGCTCCCCAATCGTAACCATAGGCAGGTAATCCCGCTTCTAACTTTTGGCGCAGGATTAGCGTGGCGGCATAGGTGAAAACTTGTTTCACCCAATCAGCCGGCGCAATGGGCCCGGGGACATCCCAGCTATATTCGAAGGCCATGATGCGTACCCTATCAACGGCTTGCCCTATGCCAAAATAATCAAAGGCAGCTGTGACGCTTGTGGCAGCTGTGGATTCTGTTTTAGCCATCAGTGTAGCTACCAGTTTTTTGTTCACACCTAGGGCAGCTTTTAACTTACGTAAAAAGAGTACAAAAACATCTTTATCTGTTATAAAGAGATTCTCATAATCAATTTCGATTCCGTCGTAATCCATTTGATATACTTTGTTGATGATAGCTTGAATGTGTTGGCGGCGCAGAGCGGGGTCGTTGAGGACGGAGGATAAGGGTTGACTCTGGTAATTATTGCTGATCAGCGGGATAATTTCTATTCCGTGATTTTTGGCGTAATTAATGATTGCCGGGTTTTCACCGTTCGGGAAAGTATTTAACCCACCATCAGAGGTCAGTTCATACCAAAAGGGAGATATGGTGGTAAAGATATCTGAATTGTTTTGAACCACGGTGAAGGCTTCATTTTGCTGCCAATGAGGAATCCAGGCGGCAACGGATTGTTTGGGGGCAGTCTGTGGCAGTAGGATTTGTTGTCCAATAGACAGTCTGTATGGGTCAACTCCGGGATTGGCCGCGATTATGTCGGCCAGCGGTATGCCATAAGTTAGGGCCAATTTATAAAAGGTATCCCCAGACTTGATGATATAAGGTATTGTTCCGGGCAGGGATGGATTTTTTTGTAATTCAGCATAAGTAATTGGACCAACGATGCCATCCGGCTTTAATCTACGGGCGGTTTGAAACTGGATTACTGCATTCAAAGTCTTGGGGCCGAAGATCCCGTCAATCGGACCTGGATTATACCCCCAGGTTCTTAAGCGCCTTTGCACTTCCGCAACATCCGGACCGCGCATACCTTGTTTTAACATGCGCATATTTTTCACTCCTTAGGAGATACGTTTACTATAACTATATTCAGTTTGACCGGTATTCGGTGACAGATGCTTTAAAGTATTTTGGTTCCAATAAAACGCAACTAGGAAAATAAGCACTTTATTGACTGTGCTCAAGATAAGAGTCTGGTATAATAGAAAAATGAGTGTTTTGCTCCTGAAAAGCATAAAAACTGGAGGCATTTATCGGTGAAAAAAAGATTGAAAAAAATTTTCATTAAAAATGGACAAGTTCAGACCATGGCTGGTGATAAATTTACGGGGAATATTCTGGTTGAGGGAACAAAAATAACGGCTCTTGGAGAAACCTTGAACGTTGAAGATCCGGCGGATCTGATAACGATTGACGCAAAGGGAAGCCTTGTATTACCAGGATTTATTGATGCTCATTGTCATATCGGGATTGGCGAGGAAATCTATCGCTGGGAAGGGGAAGACTTTAATGAAATGACCGAGCCTGTGACACCGGAATTGCGGGCGATAGACGGTATCAACCCGGAAGATGAGGGTTTTCGTGATGCCCGTTTGGGCGGCATTACGGCTGTTTTTACAGTGCCGGGGAGCGCGAATGTGATTGGGGGAACAGGCGTGGTTATGAAGACAGCCGGGATAATTGTTGATAAGATGATTGTGCGTGATCCGGCCGGCTTAAAAATAGCCTTCGGGGAAAACCCGAAGATGGTTTACGGCGAACAAAAGAAAATGCCCATGACAAGGATGGGAACGGCAGCCCTCCTTCGTCAGGCTTTAGTTGATGCCCAGACGTATAAGGATAAAATGGAACAAGGCAAGTCTGATTCCGATAAACTCCCGGAGCGGGATTTGGGCTTAGAAGTGTTGGTCAAGGTGCTTGACCGCGAAATTCCTCTGCGGGCCCATGCCCATCGTGCAGATGACATTATGACGGCGATTCGGATCGCTCAAGAATTCAATGTTGATTTAGTAATTGAACATTGTACGGAAGGACACAAAATTGCCGCAGAATTGGCCGAACTGGGCTATCCCGCAGTGGTGGGGCCTTTGCTGGCTAACCGTTCCAAAGTTGAGCTCAAGGATAAATCTTTCCAAACACCGGGTGTATTAGCCAAAGCGGGTGTTAAGGTGGCGATCATGACTGACCATTCCGTGATCCCGATTGAACAGCTGCCGCTCTGTGCGGCTTTAGCGTGCAAAGCCGGGATGGACAGGGAAGATGCCTTGCGGGCGATCACTATTAATGCAGCCGAAATCCTCGGTGTGTCTGAGCGCATCGGCTCTTTGGAAGTTGGGAAAGATGCGGATATTGTTATTTGGAGTGAACATCCGTTTAATATCTCTGCTCGACCGCTCTGTGTAATTATTAATGGTGAGATCGTTAGCCCGGAGTCTCGGAAAGCAGGTAATAACTAATAAACACCCACTGGGGGGGACTACACTGCCGGACTAATATCCCTAATCCCTATTTTGTTTTCCTATGAACCTAATGGGTTATAATAAAAGATATCTGTCCCAAGGAGGGTTAAGAGCAGCATGAACTATCAAGTGCCGAGTGCAACAGTTGAGCAAACGCGCGAGTTGGGAAAACAACTGGGCGAGTGTTTGCGGGGTGGAGATGTTGTCGCGCTGATTGGGGACCTGGGTGCTGGGAAGACGGCCTTTGCGCAAGGGGTAGGAGAAGCATTCCGTGTAGAAGGCCACATGACCAGCCCGACTTTTACCTTAATACATGAATACTCCGGACGAATTAAGGGCTCAGAAGTTCGTTTGTGTCATATGGATCTTTATCGCTTACAACATCCGGAAGAGGCGGAAGTGATTGGCGTGCAAGATATGTTTCAGGAAGACGCCGTTTGTCTGATAGAATGGCCGGAAATAATTGAAGATCTTTTGCCGGAAAATTGTTTAATTGTCGAGATTCGTGGGAGCGGAGAACAAATGCGAGAGATAAATTTTCGTTCTGATGAAAACGCCTGGACGCAGCGTCTTTCAGATTTAATCGGGAAATTTTAAGGTTTAGCTATGATTCTGCTGCATAACTTTCATTTGGAGGTCTTTGATTTTGAATAGGGAGCGATTATGTCCTTTTGATTAGAGGACGGGATGTAATTGTTGGCAGGATAAAAAATCGCAAATTCAAAAAGGTTCTTTATGTAGTAGAATCAGCTATAAAATAAAAGCAGAGACATTAAAAATAGACGTTATGGTCGGAAAAATGGAAAGGCTCGGAGAATCGATGAAATACTTAACGATTGATACAACAACGAAAGTTACAGCAGTCTCTTTAGCAGAAAATGAGTCCCTGGTAGCGGAGAGCTTTTTACATACTGTTAAAACACATTCCGAACGGCTAATTCCAATGCTAGACCAATTGCTTAAAGCTGCCTCTTGGACTTTGCCGGAGTTAGAAATGATCGGAGTGGTAAGGGGTCCGGGATCGTTTACTGGAATTAGGATTGGAATAGCAACGGCACAGGGCTTAGCTCACGTTCTAAACCTTCCTCTGGTCGGTGTGTTGTCGCTGGATGCTTTAGCTTGGGCCGGCTTAGGGAGAGCGGAAGATATAGTTCCTATCCTGGATGCGCGTAAAAATGAGTGGTATACGGCCCGTTACCGCTGGTCGAAAGGGCTAGAGAAAGCAGATTGCTTGACACGCCCGCAAGCGATAGCTACTGATCTTTGGTTGGAACAATTGAAGGAATTGGACCGGTCGATCTGTTTTGTTGGCGATGCCACTCTGAAATACAAGGCTCTAATTGAGGAAATCTTGGGAGAGAGCGCGGTGATTTTGCCGGATTATATTAGTTTGCCGCGTGGTGCCTATGTGGCCAAGGCGATTTGGCAGCGTTGGCAAGAAACAGGAGTAGGAGAATTAATAGAACCTTTCTATATTCGTTATTCTGAGGCAGAGGTTAATTGGGCGAAGAAAGAGGAAGCGCGAAGGAGAAAGGGTCATCATGAATCTCATCATGAATAAAGGGATTGTACGTCCCATGCAAATAAACGATTTGGAAGCTATTCTGGAAATCGAGCGTGTTTGTTTTTCTATACCCTGGTCATTAGAGTCCTTCAAGTTGGAACTTAAAGATAACGAGTATGCACGTTATTATTGTTTAGAATTAGCAGGTCAAGTGATTGGCTACATGGGCCTTTGGTTTATCATTGATGAAGGGCATATAACAAATATTGCCATTGCTCCGAACCGCCAGGGGCAACACTGGGGGGAGTTTTTGATGCGTACGGTGATAAAAGAATTAGCAGAGCAAGGTATGGAGCGGATCACTTTAGAAGTGCGCGATTCGAATAGCCCGGCCCAAGCTTTATATAAGCGTTTAGGTTTTTATGTTGCCGGAGTTCGCAACGGGTATTATGCGGATACTGGGGAGGATGCGATGATTATGTGGGCGGAATTAAGGACGGAAGTGGAAGTGAATAAGCAGTAATGGCGAGTTTAAAAAGCGAGATTATTATTTTGGGGATTGAGACTAGTTGTGATGAAACATCTGCAGCGGTTCTGATCGATGGAACGGATTTGCGCAGTCATATAATTTCCTCTCAAATAGTGACGCATCAAAAATATGGAGGAGTTGTGCCGGAAATTGCTTCCCGCGAGCATAGCCTGCACATTCAACCGGTAGTGCAGCAGGCAATGGATGCGGCACAAGTTGCTTTTTCAGATTTATCGGCTATTGCTGTGACCTATGGACCCGGGCTAGTCGGCTCCCTCCTGGTAGGGGTTTCAGGCGCGAAGGCGATGGCTTATGCTGCCGGAATTCCGCTGATCGGCATCAATCATCTGGAAGGGCATATTTATGCTAATTTTCTGCATCATCAGGATTTGGAATTTCCCTTCCTGGCTTTGTTGGTTTCCGGGGGACATACCCATCTCATTTTTTTTGAAGCCCACGGCCAATACCGTGTTTTAGGGCGGACCCGCGATGATGCTGCAGGTGAAGCCTTGGATAAAGTGGCTCGCACTTTAGGTTTAGGTTATCCGGGAGGTCCGCAGATTGAAAAAGTCGCACAAGATGGCGATGTACAGGCTTTTGTATTTCCACGGGCTATGTTAGAACCTGATAGTTTGGATTTTAGTTTTAGCGGCATGAAATCAGCTGTTTTAAACACCTTAAATACAGCACGCATGCGGGGTGAAACACTTAACGTTCCGGATCTGGCCGCTTCTTTTCAGCAAGCGGTTGTAGATGTATTGGTCCGAAAAGCACTGAGGGCTATTGAGCGCACAGGAGCAAAAACATTATTGCTTGCAGGTGGCGTAGCTGCGAACAGCTTATTGCGTATAACGTTAGATCAAGAGTTGTCTGAGCGAAGTGTACGCTTAGTTTATCCGCCTCCTATTCTTTGTACGGACAATGGAGCGATGATCGCAGTCGCCGGATATTATCACTATTTAGCCAGAGATTTCTCACATTGGACACTGAATGCCGTGCCGGGATTAAACCTTACTTGAATTAGATAGAACTAACACCACCTTTACTAACACCGCCTTTTAGGCCACACCCAAACTTATTTTCTAAGAAGCTGCCGAATGTGCCTTATATCCCCTTGCTATAGCTATGGGCATATAAGGCACAACTTATTGGAAAACTTGAATTTTTTAATAGGTTCACCGAGTGCGGAGTATCGTGTCGGATTAACCTAATTTTAAAGGAGCATACGTTCTGTGGACAAGCCGGTTCTATGGACAAGGTGGAAAACTCTGTAGATAAGTTATAGGAGTGGTTTTGGGTGTTTTTCGTGAAAGGTATTTGTGAGGACTTTTCTATCCACAAAGCCTGTGGATAATGTGGATAACCAAAGTACAAGGTGGTACAACCAGAAAGAAAAATGTGGATAAGTTTAAGGTCTTAAATCAGATAACGTATTAGATATTTGTTCGATTTTTTTGGGACATACAGTTTAAAATTTTAAATCACAGAAAAACTAAAAACTCATATATAATAATTTAAAAGGGGAAACTAAATGAGTAAAGACCAAAAGTCTCAGAAGGACGAAGTGCGCAAAGTATGTTTAGGGCAGCGCATCTCTTTAGGGGAAAAAGAAAGAAATAGAAAAAGCAAAATTATTCAGCAGAGGCTTATGGATTTGCCTGAGTATCGACAAGCTCAAACAGTGATGTTATATCTTAACTTTCGTGAAGAAGTAGAGACTACGGCTCTGGCGGAGGCAACTATAGCCGGCCGGAAAAAGCTGGTATTACCCCGCTGTGCATCTGATAGGATACTCCTTCCGCTCGAAGTGGGCGATCTTGAACAGGACATTGAATCGGGAACTTACGGAATTCACGAACCTAAATTGGCCCTTAGGGCAGCAGAACCTTCAGAAATAGATTTAATTATTGTGCCTGGTACAGCATTTGATCTGCAAGGGAATCGTTTAGGGTATGGAGGAGGTTATTATGATCGCTTCTTAATGCGCTTAAAACCTTTAACACCGATCGTCGCTCTTGGTTTCGAATGTCAGGTTATTGGGCAAGTACCGGTAGGTCAGAACGATGTTAAAATGACGATGTTGATTACAGAAAACGCAGTGTACAAGTTTTAATAACTTCAATACACCAATAGGTCGATTTCCAGAAATATGCCAATAAAAAAATATATTAAAGTAAATGTTGGAAAGAAAAAGGAATATTGTAATATATCACGAATTAAATAATTATATATAGAAGATTGTTCCGTCATCACTCCAAAGCTGACTCACCTAAGGCAAAAGCTATGGTGTTCAGACAAGTACTTTTAGGTGCTCGGGTATCATGGGAAAACTGTGATATCTCCTGCTGGAAAGGAGTCTGTCGACAGGTGGATTCTATGTCCCCGGTTGCTTACAGGCCGTGGGATTTTTGTTTTATTGGGCTAGTTTTCTTTTTATGAATTTTATCTTGAAAAGAGGATTTTTATGCTGGATCAATTTAAAAGAAATATTGATTATCTTAGAATCTCTGTGACAGATCGCTGTAATTTGCGCTGCAAATACTGCATGCCGCCTGAAGGTGTGGAGTGGATTCCTCATGAATCCATCCTTACCTTTGAGGAAATTCTCCGATTAATGCGGATCAGTACGCAATTAGGGTTTCGTCGTTTTCGGATCACAGGGGGAGAACCTTTAGTGCGCAAAGAAATTCTGGACTTTTTGCGCCAAGGTGCCAAAATTCCCGGCGTTGAGGACTTTATGATCACGACAAATGGAATGTTACTACCCGATATGGCTTTTGATTTAAAAGCTGCAGGCATTCAACGAGTAAACATTAGTTTAGACACTCTGAACCCGGAACGTTTTCGGGATATCACCCGGGGGGGAGATGTTTCCAAAGTGATGCAGGGGGTTTTCTGTTCACTGGAAGCCGGTCTGAATCCGGTCAAAATAAATGTCGTGGTCGTGCGAGACGTTAATACAGACGAGTTACCTGACTTCTTGAAGTTAGCAAAACAGTATCCGATCCATGTCCGTTTCATTGAACTAATGCCCATTGGCATAAGTTCCGAACATCGGGCTGATTTTGTTCCCATTCAGGAAATGAAGGAACTCTTAGGACTAAAAGAATACATTCCCATTCAGGGGATCTTGGGCGGGGGACCGGCAGAGTATATTCGGCCAAGTGGTTATGAGGGTAGTATTGGTTTTATTAGTGCCCTGAGCCGTCATTTTTGCAATACATGCAATCGTGTACGTTTAACGGCGGATGGAAAATTACGCCCTTGCTTGCATAGCAAAAATGAAGTAGATCTGCTTGATGCTCTGCACAATGGAACCTCGGATGAGGCTTTAACGAATCTTTTTGCCCAAGCAGTTTGGCATAAACCGGCGAATCACCATATGAATGATGAAGGATGGCAAGGTCAACGTGTCATGTCTCAGATCGGAGGGTAAGGAGATGGATTTAACACATTTTGATGAAGAAGGGCGCGCCCGTATGGTGGATGTCAGTGACAAGGCGGAAACGGACCGTGTGGCAATTGCTCGCGGAAGAATTACTGTGCAAGCAGAGACTTTTAAGCGCATTCGCTCGGGTTTAATCGTCAAAGGGGATGTTTTGGCAGTGGCGCAAGTTGCTGGGATCATGGCGGCAAAGCAGACCTCACAGATCATTCCTATGTGCCATCCCCTTCAAATCACCGGGGTTAAGCTTAGATTCAACTTAGTAGAACCAGGTGATGTAAATATTGAAGCGACCGTGAAAGTCAATGGAAAAACCGGGGTTGAGATGGAAGCCCTAACGGCAGTCAGTGTGGCAGCTTTAACGGTCTATGATATGTGTAAAGCAATAGATAAGACAATGACAATTGGGGATATTTATCTGGTTGAAAAGCAAGGGGGAAAAAGCGGACATTTTGTCCGATAACCAAATATAGTCAAGATAACTTAGTATCCGGTTCTTTATCTAATTCTCTTAACCGGCAAGGGACTGTGTCAGCCAGGAGAAGGAATTTTTATCTGGTTATTGGAAGTGGAGCGGTTCGAGTCGGGAATAATATTGAGGTGAAACAAATGTTTCGAGTAGGGGTCATCATAGTTAGTGACAAAGGATCGCGTGGAGAAAGGGAGGATCTCTCCGGACCAATTCTCATTGAGTTGGTTCAAGACCTTGATGGGGAGGTTGTTGAGTATGTGGTTATTCCGGATGATCAGACATTATTAGCTGAAAAAATGTGCCAATGGGCGGATGAACTTCGTCTGGATTTGATTTTCACAACCGGTGGTACAGGCTTTTCAATGCGTGATGTTACGCCGGAGGCTACCTTAGCTGTCGCAGATCGTTTGGTGCCCGGCATTGCAGAAGTGATGCGGCTGGAAAGCCTAAAAGTGACCAGTAGGGCCATGCTCAGCAGAGCAGTAGCAGTCCTTCGGAAACAAACGCTGATTATCAATATGCCGGGTAGCCCCAAGGCGTTACGCGAATGTTTTGCAGCGATTGCCCCGGCCATTCCGCATGGCCTTGAAATCCTTAAAGGGGAAGCCGGTGAGTG
>CAYWSF010000016.1:0-1952 GCA_964460725.1 uncultured Desulfosporosinus sp. | reverse complement strand
CGGTTCTTGGATAACGATTTCTAACCGTCAGGTGGAGTAAAAATTCCATCTAACGGTTAGAAATCTGCTTATAAGGATGGTGATTGATTTGGAACAGAATTTAATGCGTCTATTAGCGGAATATCAAGAGGCCAATAAGGAAGCAGCTCTGATTACGGTTATCTCATCTGAGAACGTGAAAAACTGTCGGACAGGTGCCATGATGCTGGTTGATGAAAAAGGTGAGGTATTGTCCGGCGGCATCGGAAATGATCTCATTCAAGCAAAAGTGATTGAGCAAGCAAAAATTTGCATCAGCAGGGGCCTTTCCCGCAAGGCTCTCCTGAGTATCGAGAATGGTACATTAGAAATTTTCATCAATGCATTCTGCAATCAAGAACGCTTGATAATCGCCGGTGCGGGTGCAGTTGGCCAAAATGTTTATAATTTTGCGTGCCTGTTAGGCTATCGCATCATAGTTCTTGATCACAGAGCAGAAATGCTCACAAACGAGAGATTTCCGGAAGCACAGGAACTGCTTTTGGGGGATATCGTGAAAAATCTGAGTTTGTGTACCATAACTGATAACACGTATGTCGTTATTGCTACCCATCTCCATGAATTTGATGAACAGGCACTGCGGGCTGTAATTTCTTCTCCTGCCCGGTATATAGGTGTCTTAGGGAATAGACGCAGTGTTGCAGGGTATTTTAAGAATTTAGAACCGCTCAACTTGTCAGAGGAACTGGTTGCCAGAGTCTATTCGCCCATCGGGCTGGACCTTGGCGGGAAAAAGACAGCCGAGATTGCCTTGGCTGTGATGGCCGAAATGCAGGCTGTAAAATATCAACGGACCGGCGGTTTTATGAGTAAGCGAGAGCTGTAGAGAAACATACTTTCAGTTAGCAATTATTCAACTTCAAATTGGAAAATTTAATAAATTAAAGGAAGTGTAAAATCATGACAGACCATTTTGACGAGGATCTGAAAAAAGCGCATGAATTTCATGGTCACACCTGCACCGGTATTATTTTTGGCATAAGGCTTGCTCGAGCGGGACTCGAATATCTGGGAATTGAAGATCCAGCAGAAAACAAGGATTTTATCGTTTATCTTGAAGCTGATCGCTGCCTCTCTGATGCAGTTCAATCGGTAACCGGGTGCACACTTGGGAGAAGAAGGTTAAAATGGCTGGATTATGGCAAAATGGCGGCTAGCTTTATTGACATGAATACTCAGAAAGGGGTTAGAATAGCCGTTGACAACCACGATGACCCTCCTGAAGGTGAAGAGCCGATTTCTTATTGGAGAAAACTCCCGAAAGAGCAATTATTTAAATTCGAGCCGATAACGGTCAATTTAAAACCGGAGGATCTGCCGGGCAGGCCTACGAAGAAAGCTTATTGTGAAGTTTGTCATGAGAGAATAAACGACGGCAGGGATGTACTCAAGGATGGACAGGTATTGTGCAAGGCTTGTGCTAACGGTACTTATTATCAAAAAAGCGGCGAAATGGGGTAAAAAGACGTGTGGGGAATCTATGATGAACTTATCGCCTCCATACCCGAGGAATTAACGGTACTTGAGTGTATGCTCGGGGTCTCTTGGACGCTTATTCGTTCAGAGCGCGGCCTTGGTATTGC
Organism: uncultured Desulfosporosinus sp.; assembly: GCA_964460725.1. GTDB lineage: Bacteria > Bacillota > Desulfitobacteriia > Desulfitobacteriales > Desulfitobacteriaceae > Desulfosporosinus. The sequence continues at coordinate 330 of CAYWSF010000016.1, read as the reverse complement.
TAAAACCCTGAAAGGCGGCAAAAAAGGCTCCGTGCTTGCCAATGTAACCGGCATGCCTTTACAAAAGCTGGCGAGTTATGCAAAATCCTGGAATATGCTCGAGGCTTCCTTAGGGCAAGCGGCAATTAATGCGGCTTTCAATAACCCGACGGAGGTTATGGCACTTACCGGCAAACCGATTACCCAATCTTCTGGTCCTAAAGAAGCCAATGTTTTTAAACTATTAGAACCTGAAATTACCGGTAAAAAGGTTGCGGTTATCGGACATTTTCCTGATGTTGAATATCTCCGGGAAATATGCGAGTTATCCGTACTGGAAAGAGAGCCTCA
>CAYWSF010000015.1:0-15566 GCA_964460725.1 uncultured Desulfosporosinus sp. | reverse complement strand
TGAAGATTATCCGTGCTTTAACTGAGGATGTAGAAATAGGTAAAATTTACAATGGCAAAGTCACACGGATTATGGATTTTGGTGCTTTTGTAGAAGTTATTCCCGGCGTTTTGGGGCTTTCCGGTAAAGAAGGATTGGTCCATATTTCTCAATTGTCACGCGAGCGCGTTCAAAAGGTGGAAGATGTTGTCCATGTTGGGGATAAAATCATGGTTAAAGCAACTGCCATTGACAAACAAGGGCGTTTGAATCTTTCACGTAAAGAAGCACTGGCAGGCGAACGTAAGGGAAAACCAATTAAATCCTAAGTATTATACCAGTCTGTGAGTCCCCCTGCCTGCATAAATGTTTAAGGAGGGGGGATGCAAATTGTTCATCAGCTTAAAAATCTCGCGACGAATTAAAGCGTTAGTCGGGATTTTCTGTTTGTTGTTGTTAGGAATTGTAATTGAACATTGGATTACTGCGTCCGATGTCTCGGCTGCAAAACCAATTGAACGGATTAATACGGATCAATTGGTTTTGGCATTAACGATTAATGTGGATTGGGGTGAAGAATTTATCCCGGCTATGTTAGATGTTTTGGATCAAGGCAATGCGCGCGCGACCTTTTTTGTCACGGGGCGCTGGGCTAAGAATAATCCGGAGCTGCTGAAATTAATAGCGGGCAAAGGCCACCAAATTGAAAATCATGGCTATTCTCATCCACATCCCGATCAGCTTTCCATTGGAGCTAACCAGGAAGAAATTAAGAAGACAGAAAGTGTTATTGAGGGAATTATCGGAAAAAAGACACATTTGTATGCGCCGCCCTATGGTGAAAAAGGTGCCTTCGGACTGCGCGCTGCCGAAATGTTAGGCTATCAGACGATTCTGTGGACATTAGACACCGTTGATTGGCGAGCAAATAGTACGCCGGAGATTATTGCAAAACGGATTCTTAATCCGGCAAAACAGTTTGGGATTAAACCTGATAAGGCCGGTGCTATAGTCTTAATGCATCCAAAGGCAAATACGGTCAAAGCTTTGCCAATCATTCTTGATCAATTGGCCTCTGATGGTTATAGTTTCCATACGCTTGATGAACTAATAACATTTGACCGGATCGGTGATACTACCCCATGAAGATTGAGAAATTGAGGTGGTTGAATGATCAGGCAAAAGCGGACGTATGCTTGGTGCTGCGTCTTTCTCTGTATGATGGGCATTAACATGTTACCGGCAGCTTCAGTTTATGGTGCAACAGTAAAAAAACCAGCAGCTGAATCAGTGGAGAAAGCTGCTAATGTGTCCTTGGGAATCAGTGCCGCTGCTGCCGTGCTAATGGATGTTGAAACGGGTGATGTTCTCTACGGTAAACAGGCTGATAAGTGCCGCCCACCGGCAAGTACTACTAAAATTATGACCGCAATTTTGGGCTTAGAGTTAGGACGACCGGATGAGGTTGTTACGGTTAGTCAAAAAGCAGCGAATGTAGGCGAAGCAACCTTACATTTGGATCCGGGGGAAAAGATTACTCTCTATGAACTTATTACCGGCGCTTTGCTCCGATCCGGCAATGATGCTTGTGTGGCAATAGCCGAACATATTGCCGGCAGCGAAGAACAGTTTGTTAAACTTATGAATAAAAAAGCTTTGGCCTTGGGTGCGCAAAACACTAATTTTGTGAATACCAATGGTTTACCCCTTAAGGAACATTATACCACTGCCAAAGATCTTGCTCTGATCGCACGTCACAGCTTGCAAATTCCTCAATTCACCTCGATTATCCGTCAAAAAGAAACGGAAATTCATTTTTTAGAGCCGGATGTGTTCATGGATTTAAAGAACACGAATAAACTATTATGGAATTATCCGTATGCGGACGGTGTAAAAACAGGAACGACAACTGCCGCCGGAAAATGCCTTGTCGCATCGGCAACTAAAGAAGGACGTCAGCTGGTAGCCGTGGTTCTGAATGCCCCAGATCGTTTTGGGGATGCGAGAAAACTTTTGGAGTGGGGGTTTGAGAAAACTGAGACGGTAAGACTGGTTGATGCCGGACAGGTGGTCGCAGAGTTCCCCAGTATAGAAAAATCAGTGCCGGTGTTTATTGAAAGTCCAATCGATGTTAGTATTCCAAAGGCCGAGCGCAACAACCTCCAAACCCGTATCGTATGGAAGAAAGCTGCTAATATGCCGGTACGCGCCGGGGAACGGTTAGGACGTTTAGAAGTTTGGCTGGGTGAAACAAAACTCAACAGTGTTCCTTTGCGGAGTGAAAATGAAGTTAAAGAAGATCTGCTTAAGACGATGTTTAAGTAATGGATGGAGAGGGAGTGGCATTTTTTGTATCAAAAAACGGTATTGCCAAACGGTGTGAGGATTGTTACAGAAGAGATTGAATATGTTCGTTCGGCAGCAATTGGATTATGGATGGGAGCAGGTTCGCGTGACGAGCGTGAAGGGTATGAAGGAATTTCTCACTTTATCGAGCATATGTTTTTTAAAGGAACAGAGCACCGGACAGCACGCGTATTAGCAGAGTCTTTAGAAGCGGTAGGCGGTCAGCTGAATGCCTTTACGACCAAGGAATATACTTGTTACTTTGCTAAGGTCTTGGATGAGGACTTTGATCTGGCGCTTGACGTATTAGGCGATATGTTTTTTCATTCTCTTTTTGATGAACAGGAAATTGAAAAAGAAAAGAATGTCGTTATCGAAGAAATCAAGATGTATGAAGATTCGCCGGATGATTTAATCCACGATGTCTTTTCAGAACGTGTGTGGAATGAGCATCCTTTAGGAAAGCCGATTTTGGGAACTGAGGAGAGCGTAAGGGCCTTAAATCGGGATAAAATCCTGCATTTCTGCTCACAACATTATGCTCCGGATAATTTGGTAATTGCCGTGGCGGGTAAAATAAACCACCAGGATGTTGTTGCCAAATTGGCAGATCAATTTGGCATGTTTCAGCGGGGCGGACGTCGTGTGCTTGAAGGAACGCCTACCGGTCAGACAATTGAACATTATCAAAAGAAAGATACGGAACAGATGCATATTCTTATGGGCGTACCGGGTCTTGGCCAAGATGACGGGGATATTTATGCTATGCATATTTTTAACAACATATTAGGCGGCGGTTTAAGCTCCCGCTTATTTCAGATAATCCGGGAACAGCATGGCTTAGCCTACTCGGTATATTCGTATCACTCTACTTATGTAGATACCGGTTTATTTGCAATTTATGCCGGAACAAGCCCCAACAACACCCAAGAAGTCATTCAGTGTGCTTTGCAGGAGCTAAAGGAAATTAAGCAACAGGGAATTACTGCGGAAGAATTAGCAAGGACTAAAGCACAGATTAAAGGCGGCCTTTATCTTGGACTGGAATCGGTAGGCAGTCGGATGAGTCGTTTGGGGAAGACGGAACTTACCTATAACCGCGTGCTTACACCCGAGGAAGTGATCGGGAAGCTGGAAAAGGTTACCTTGGAGGATGTTTCGCGCGCGATTAGACGTCTTTGGCAAAAGGACAAAGTTAGTATTATGACCCTGGGACCGGCGGGGCATGAAATTATTTTTTCTGACTTATTAAAGCGGACTGGGTGGAATTAGAAGTTGGAAGTTGGAAGTTGGAGTTCAGGAGTCAGAAGCCGGAAGTCGGAAATCTGAAATCAGAGGTCAGAAGCCAGAGATCAGAGGTTGGAGGTCTGACGTCTGACGTCTGACGTCTGACGTCTGACGTCCGTAGTTTGAGTATCGAATATGGAAATATGGGATTGAACTATTGTAAGAGAAGGGAGAAAATTTTAATAGTGGATTTTGTTATAAATGTTAGAGTGAAAAAAGTGTCAAGGAATTCTTCGGCTCTTCCTACATATGCTACGGCTGCTTCGGCTGGTGTTGATCTTTGCGCGGATCTTCAAGAGCCCTTGATAATTAAGCCCGGTGAGAATGTGAAAATTCCGACCGGTCTTGCGATAGAACTACCAAATCAGTATGTAGTTGCCTTGGTTTTTGCACGAAGCGGTTTGGCCGGTCGTTACGGAATTGGGTTGACGAATGGTGTTGGTGTGATCGATTCTGATTATCGTGGGGAAATTCAAGTATTGGTGCAAAACCTTGGACAGCAGCAAGTGACAATTAACCCAAGGGATCGCATTGCTCAAATGGTTTTTATGCCGGTTTTTAAGGCGTTATTGGAAGAAGTCGCAGAACTTCAGGAAACCTCTCGCGGAATAGGGGGGTTTGGCTCAACGGGACTTAAGTAGTTTTATAACGCATTGTTATAGTTTATGGGATTGTAAGCATGGGATCAAAGTGCCATTCTGCGGATGCCGCCTGGCCTTGCTTTATTTGCCGGCAAGTCGGAAACTGAATGCAACCATGAAGAAATGTAGGCGGGGTTGAAATAAATTCTTCATAAGTTTTGTTCTACGGAAGTTTGCATTTTCATACACTCCCCATGAGGGGGAATGAAAATGCAAACCCTGGGGGCTATACTTCTGGTGATTGGGGTTATCATTTCCGTACGGGAACGAAAGTATAGGGTGATGTGGCGTTCTCAGTCTGCATCAAGCCCGCTGGCCGCTGCTTTAAGTCAATTGGTAGGCACAGCAGGGGGGATATACCTTTCCCTGGAGCTGTTGTTCTCCTTCTTGAAAATCCCCGAAGATTGGTGGAGTGGTTCAGTTTTTTTTGTTGAACCGCTGGCGCTAATTTCCTTATTAATTGCTATTTTACAACCTTTTGTATTAAATATCTGGACGAGACTACGGAAGTAGGGGAGAGGGGGTTAGGATGCTTTTAAGCGATCTGGCAAATAAAGAAATCATTAATTTGTATGATGGAGCAAAACTCGGTTTGGTGGGGGACGCTGATCTTGATATAAATTTTAATGGCGCTATTGAAGCCATTGTTTTAACTTCGCGCCGTGGATTTTCAGGTTTTTGGAGTTCCAAGGGAGAACAGGAACGAGAAACATTAGTGATACCTTGGCATACTATAAAAAAAGTAGGTGCTGAGGTGATCATTGTTGATCTGCATAGTAAGTTTGAAAAAATTGGTTCAGATTCAATTTGACAGAGTGACGGATACCCAATAAAATGAATGGAAAAGCTGTAACCCCGAACTGCGACTTGCAACGGGGTTTTTGCCTTATCTCGCAGGAGGGGTTTTCGTTGAAAAAGATTCGAGTCTTTGTAGCTGGAGCAAGCGGAAAAATGGGTCAGGAAGTGACCCGGACTATTTTAAAACAGGATGATCTCCAATTAGTGGGAGCTTGTGATACACGACATATAGGTATGGATATTGGCTTTGTTGCAGGTGTACCGCGAGTGGGGATAGATATTACAGGCCCCTTGGATCAGGAAATTATAAAAGCGGCACGGGCTGATGTTTTAGTGGATTTTACAAATCCCCATTCTGTTTTTAAAAATGCCAAAACGGCAATTCTGGCCGGGGCGGTTCCGGTTATTGGAACAACCGGCTTGAATGAATCTGAAATTGAAGAAATACGTGCCTTGGCAGAAAAGCAAAATGTAGGAGCGTTCTTAGCACCAAATTTCTCGATTGGGGCAATTTTAATTATGCGCTTTGCCAAGGAAACAGCAAAATACTTTCCGCATGTGGATATTATTGAAATGCATCATGATCAAAAACTTGATGCGCCATCGGGAACCGCTCTAAAAACCGCAGAAGGGATCTTAGAAGTCCGTGAGCCGATGATTCAGGGACACCCGAATGAGTATGAACGTATTCCAGGCGCCCGCGGCGCAAATGTTGGCGGGATTCATATACACTCTGTGCGTTTACCGGGGCTGCTTGCCCACCAAGAGGTTTTATTTGGTGGGTTGGGGCAGGCTCTAACCATCCGACATGATGCCTTTTCCAGAGAAACCTTTATGCCAGGGGTAATGTTGGCTATCCGCAAGTCCTGCAAATTGACAGATCTCGTCATAGGGCTGGAGACTTTCCTTGATTAAATAACAACCCGCGTAACCGCTGACCGCATTCCCTCATATAATGGATAGTAGTCAATGGGACACTGTCTCAAAGGGGGCATAAAGATGAGTGCGGATCTGAAAGGAATTCGATTGGCTGTGATAGGAGGGGATGATCGGGAACTATATTTAATACCGGAACTCCAAAAGCTGGGGGCTAAAGTAGTAGGGGTCGGATTTAAAAATGCGCCTCCCATTTCAGAAATGGAGCAGGTATCTTCACTACAAGACGTAGTTGACCAAGTAGATGTGTTGCTGTTTCCTATGTTCGGCACGGATGAACGTGGGATAGTCAAAGCTAAATACACCGACCAACCGATCGTATTAAACAAGGAAGTACTTGAAGCCATACCGGCACGCGTGGCACTAATCATTGGTTTTGCGCGGCCGGCTCTGAAGTCGGTAGCAGAAAAACTGGGAATTCGGCTAGTAGAAACCATATCCCTGAATGAGCTAACCATACTTAATTCTATACCTTCGGCAGAAGGAGCCATTCAAATGGCGATGGAGGCCACAGCGATTACTATTCATGGCAGCCAAAGTTTCGTCTTAGGATTAGGGCGGACGGGGTGGACTCTGGCGCGCATGTTACAAGGTATTGGGGCACATGTCACAGGAGTTGCCCGCAAACCTTCGGACTTGGTGCGTGCTGTTGAAATGGGATTGCATGCCGTACATTTTTCTGATCTGGAGGATGAGATTGGGCGGGCGGAAATCATATTCAATACCGTGCCCCAATTAATAATAGATCGTGAAATGTTAGAAAAGGTAGCACGGGATACGGTTATCGTGGATTTAGCTTCTATTCCGGGCGGAACAGATTTTGAATATGCACAGATGCTTGGCATAAAAGCGCTTTTGGCGCCGGGTCTTCCCGGTATTGTGGCACCCAAAACGGCCGGCCGGATTCTTGCACAAATTTATCCGCAACTTATTCTTCGTCACTTGACCACATTGAATACACTTCAGTCTTAAGAGTGGAGGTGCGAAGAGAGATGCAGTTTGATGGGTTGAAAATTGGTTTTGCAATTACAGGATCACACTGTACGATACATGAGATTATAGGAGTTATGGAGCAACTAGTAGATGAAGGTGCTGATGTGACGCCGATTATCTCTTACGCGGTTGATAGCATGGATACCCGATTTGGTAAGGCAGAGGACTGGAAAAATCTATTCCGGGAAATTACACAAAAGGATCTGATTTGTTCAATTCCTAATGCTGAGCCAATCGGACCAAAGGATTTATTTGACTGTATAGTCATTGCGCCATGTACAGGTAATACTTTAGCTAAGTTAGCAAATGGCATTATCGATTCCCCGGTGCTTATGGCAGCAAAATCCCACCTTCGTAATCAAAAGCCGGTGGTTTTGGCGATTTCGACCAATGATGGCCTGGGACTAAATGCGCGTAATATTGGGACCTTACTAATTACAAAGAATATTTATTTGGTACCGTTCGGGCAAGATAATCCAAAAGTTAAAGCAAATTCTTTGGTAGCTCATATGGCTAAAGTGCCGGAAACCATCCTAATGGCTATTGCCGGACAACAAATTCAACCTGTGCTTATGGATTATAGTCACTAATCTGCTTGCTTGCATCTTAGCAAAGTAAAGCAGTGCAATCCAAAGTTAATTTTGGCTAAACCTCAGATGGAATTGAATCTTCCATCTGAGGTAGGTATAACTACTGTTTTGGCAGGGCAGCCTTATCCAAAAATGTGAGATATATTTAAGGAGGAACAAAAGTAATGGTAAATGTAGCAATTGTTGGTGCCACGGGAGCAGTCGGTCAAGAGTTTCTTAAAATCCTCGCCGAACGGAATTTCCCAGTTAATGAATTAAGGTTATTAGCGACAAAGCGTTCTGCAGGGAAACTAATTTCATGGCAAGGTCGGGAACTTGAGGTTCAAGAGTCTGCAAATGAGAGTTTTAAAGGCATTGACATTGCGCTTTTTGCAGGCGGATCGGGAAGCACAGAATACGCCCCGGCGGCGGTGAAAAGTGGGGCTGTAGTGATCGATAACAGCAGCGCTTTTCGGCTTGATCCGGAAGTGCCCCTTGTCGTACCTGAAGTTAATCCGGAAGACGTAAAACTGCATAAAGGAATTATTGCCAATCCCAATTGTTCAACGATAATTATGGCAGTTGCTTTGAAACCGATATTCGATTTAGCAGGCATTCGCCGGGTGGTAGTTTCTACATATCAAGCTGTGTCCGGTGCGGGACGCGAAGGCATGGAAGAATTGGAAACACAGGTTAAAGCCTGGTCACAGGGTGAAGAGCTTATTTCTAATGTTTTTCCCTATCAAATAGCATTTAACCTTATTCCCCGCATTGACGTATTCCAAGAGGGTGACTATACCAAAGAAGAGTGGAAGATGGTAAAGGAAACACAAAAGATTTTCCATGTTCCCGATATGGCTATTACAGCCACCACCGTTCGGGTACCGGTTTTCCGCAGTCATGCAGAGTCGATTAACGTTGAGACAGAGCGTTTGGTCAGTGTTGCCGAAATGCGGGAGGCTTTTAGCAAAGCGGCGGGAATTATTGTTGATGATGATCCAAGCAATGACCGTTATCCGATGCCTTGGTTTACGGCCGAGAAAGACGAAATCTATGTCGGACGTCTGCGTAAGGACTTTTCCATTGCTCAAGGGTTTAATATGTGGGTAGCAGGAGATCAAATTCGTAAGGGTGCGGCAACGAATACCGTACAAATCGCGGAACTCCTGCTGTAAGCTAAATATCCAAGCTTGAAACTCGAAACTCGAAACTCGAAACTCAAAACTCGAATCTCGAAATGAGGTGGAAGGGTTGCAAATTCTGGTACAGAAGTTTGGAGGAACATCCGTGGCCACGGCAGAGCGGCGAACAAGAGCAGCTTCAAAAATTTCGGAGGCCATTCATAGCGGATATTCTCCTGTGATCGTGGTTTCAGCAATTGGCCGTTCCGGAGATCCCTACGCAACGGACACTTTTTTAAGCATGGTAAAAGAAATTTATGCTGATCTGCCAAAACGTGAACTTGATCTTTTGATGAGTTGTGGGGAAGTGATTTCCGGGGCAATATTAGTTAGTACTATCAACAGTTTGGGTTTTGAAGCAGTTCTTTTTACAGGCGGGCAAGCAGGAATCATTACTGATGAGGAGTTTGGGGATGCCCGGATTGTCCGGGTGGAGCCAGGCAGGGTTCTGCAGCAACTGGCAGAAGGCAAAGTTGTAGTTGTTACCGGTTTTCAAGGAATAACGGAAGATGGACAGATTACGACCCTGGGACGAGGGGGAAGTGATACGACCGCTTCGGCCCTGGGGGTTGCTCTCGATGCAAAAGCGATCGATATTTACACTGATGTTGAGGGAATTATGACGGCGGATCCTCAGATTGTTGAAGAGGCACGTACCATAGATACCGTCACTTACAATGAAATATGTCAAATGGCCTATCAAGGAGCTAAAATAATTCATCCCCGGGCTGTGGAGATTGCTATGCAGCGAAATATACCGCTGAGAATCAAGTCGGCTTTTTCCGATACACCGGGGACATTGGTTACTAACATGTATCCAAATCGAGGAGTGGGGACGGATATTACCTCAGACCGAATTATTACTGGAATTGCACATACCCCGAATGTCACACAGTTACAGGTTTTAACAGCAGATCTTCAAGACAAACATCTTACGGATAAAAGAATATTTAAAGCGATGGCACTTGCCGATATTAGCGTGGATCTTATCAGTGTACTACCGGGAGCAGTGTTCTATACTGTGCGGGATGAAGTTGCGTCTCAAGCGGTTAATATTCTGCTAAATATGGGCTTTGAGCCGAAGGTAGTTTCAAATTGTGCCAAAGTTTCTGTTATCGGTGCAGGGATCGCCGGTGTCCCCGGTGTAATGGCTGATATAGTAGAAGCACTTTCCGATGCGGGCGTGACTATTCTGCAGTCAGCTGATTCACATACTACCATTTGGGTATTGGTTCACAAGGAAGATATGACGATGGCAGTCCAAACATTACACCAAAAATTCCGTTTAGGTTTTTAAATCTAATCTTGGGGTAGAAAGAGATGAGTTAGATGTTTTTTGGAAGAATCTTAACGGCTATGGTCACTCCCATGAACGATGCATTGGCAGTCAATTATGAAGAAGCTAAACGCTTAGCGCTATACTTAACCGATCATGGGTCTGATGGCGTAGTAGTTTGTGGAACGACAGGGGAATCTCCGACTGTTACGGAACAAGAGAAAGTTGAGCTTTATAAAACGGTTAAACAGGCATTAGGAGAAAAAACGGTGATTGCCGGGATCGGATCGAATTCTACCTCTTCCAGCATCAATCTCGCACGCAAGGCAGCAGCAGCCGGGGTTGATGGACTGATGGCAGTGGTACCTTATTATAATAAACCCAACCAGGAGGGCATGTTTCAGCATTTAAAGCAATTGCTGAGGCGACTTCTTTACCGTTGATGCTTTATAATATTCCAGGCCGGGCTTCTGTTAATATGCTGCCTGAGACAGTGAAACGGTTATCGGAAATTCCAAACATTGTCGCTATAAAAGAAGCGGCCGGTTCCCTTGATCAAGTCAGTGAACTGAAACGGATGTTACCGGCCGGGTTTTCTGTTTATAGTGGGGATGATTCTATGACCCTGCCGATGTTAGCATTGGGATGCAGCGGAATTGTCAGTGTGGCAGCCCATGTTATCGGGGATGAAATGAAAGCAATGGTGGATGCCTGGTTTGCCGGTAATACGGCTTTAGCAACAAAGCTGCATCTTGACCTTTTCCCAATCTTCAAAGGCATTTTTATAACGACTAATCCGGTTCCTATTAAAGCTTTATTGAATATGACGGGGATTAAGGCCGGGGGAGTACGTTTGCCTTTGGTTAATGCAACAGCGGAAGAAATGAAGTTTCTAAAAAAAATGCTAAATGATTTTAAAAAGGTATATGTAAGTTCTAATGATAGTTCTAATAATGTGACTCATATAGTAACAGAATTGAAGGTAGCCTCCGAAAAACTCAATGATATAACTGTCTAAGGAAATGCTAAAGAGAAATAGGTTGACAATAATTTAAAAGAAAAACGTTAATAGCAATACTGAATTGAACAAATCACTGGTCGTTAGGGATTTTATAGCTATATATAATGAAGTCATCATATGAAAGTCATCACTTATGGAGTGATGACTTTCATTCGAAGAAAAAACCTTTTTGCAGATGCTCAGGCATCATAAAAAGCACATGCATATTCTGCCGCCCGGTTCATTAAGCCGGATGTGATGGTTAGTTTTTATTTTTTAATATCCAATATCTTGAATACTACCCTCTTATTGATAATATATATTAGTAACTTGTGACTTTACATAGGTCTCGACATTATTTATCAATTCTAAAACTTGCCAGTCAGCGGGTTGCACGCTATAATGAGGTATCTATTTTGTACGGCTAGTTACATAAAGCTTTTTTCGAAATACTGACGAATACGTTGCGTCTTTGTGTTCGTTATGGGAATTTCGTGTTTTTTTGTTGCCTTAATTATGGTGTCGAAAGAAACTAATGGATCCCCCCCTTCCTGGGTTTTTTTAGACACAATGCAATAGATATTATTAGATAGGAAATAGGAGGTAGATTTGATTGCCGAAAGAACATAAACTGCAAATTATTCCCCTGGGCGGACTTGGCGAGATCGGCAAAAATATGACAGTAATCCGCTATGATAATCAAATGATCCTCATCGATGCGGGGTTAACATTTCCGGATGAGGAGATGCTGGGGATTGATTTAGTGATACCGGATTACTCATATGTAATTGAAAATAAAGAAATACTCCTTGGCATATTACTTACGCACGGTCACGAAGATCATATCGGAGCATTGCCATACTTATTGAAAGATGTAGATGTGTCTATTTTTGGTACTCCTTTGACCTTGGGTATTATACAGTCCAAGATGAAAGAAAACCACTTAAATAATATAAAGGCTGTAGTTGTTCAACCCCGTGAGGTTATAAAGCTTGGGGTTTTCCGGATTGAGTTTATTCGAGTTAATCACAGTATTCCGGATTCAGTCGCTATCGCTGTGCATACGCCTTTAGGCACTATTGTTGTTACGGGGGATTTCAAAATGGATCATACACCGGTATCCGGCGGAATCCTGGACATACAAAAATTTTCTGAATTAGGCGATAAAGGGGTTTTATGTCTATTATCCGATAGTACGAATGTGGAAATAGCCGGGTTCACCCCTTCTGAAAGGGTAGTCGGAGAAATGCTCGATGAAGCTTTCCGTGAAGCGAAGGATCGTGTAATTCTTGCCAGTTTTGCTTCAAATGTGTATCGTCTCCAACAGGCGATAATCGCGGCAGTTAAGACAAACCGCAAGGTGGCGGTTGTTGGTAGAAGCATGGTTAATATTGTTGGTATTGCAGAGGAACTGGGTTATCTGGATATTCCGGAGGGAACACTGATGGATATCGATGAGCTGGTTAGTTTGCCGGGAAATCAAGCTTGCATTCTGACCACAGGCAGTCAGGGTGAGCCAATGTCCGCATTGACTCGGATGGCAAACCATGAGCACCGGCATGTTGCGATTAAACCGGGTGATACGGTGATTATTTCAGCAACTTCAATTCCGGGTAATGAGAAATCAGTCGCCAAAACAGTGGACCAATTATATAGGTTGGGTGCCAATGTAATCTATGAATCGTCGGATGTAATACACGTATCCGGTCACGCCAGTCAGGAAGAACAGAAATTAATGCTAAGCATGGTCCGTCCGCAATATTTTATGCCGGTTCACGGTGAGTACCGGATGTTAATTAAACATGCTGAATTAGCCGAGGAACTGGGGATTCCCCGGGAGAATATCTTTATTACAGAAAACGGCGGGATTGTGGAGTTTACTCGTCACGGAGCATCTATCGGCGGCAAGGTTACGGCCGGTAAAGTTTTAATCGACGGCTTAGGTGTGGGAGATGTGGGTAATATTGTTTTACGGGATCGCAAACAGCTCTCTCAAGATGGGATCTTGATTATAGCCATGACTATAAGCCGCTCAAGCGGGACGATTGTATCGGGGCCTGATGTAGTGACGCGTGGGTTTGTTTATGTCCGAGAGTCAGAGGCTATGTTAGAAGATGCCAAACAAAAGGTTCGGCAGACGATGGCACGTTGCCGGGAAAACAAGGTTACGGAATGGGCGATCTTTAAAAACCAAATTCGGGATGTATTGAGTAAACATTTTTACGAAAAGACGCGCCGTCGCCCGATGATTTTACCAATTATCCAAGAAGTAGAATAGTACTACCCGCTAATGCAAAAACAAATAGGACGATGTTAAAAAACAATCGTCCTATTCCGACGCAAGCCGGTTTTATTATAATTATTGGTTTATACTATTTGTCTTTAGACATTTTACGCAGGACAACTTTGCTAGTCAATAATGGATGAACCCTTGTCAGCCATTTCCTTTTCAGCAAAAGCAACCATTTTCTTTACCATATTTCCGCCTATTTGACCGACTTCACGGGTTGTCATATTGGCATAACCCTTTTCCTCAATATCATCGTCCAAGTGCAGTTCTTCAGCTACTTCCCATTTTAAATCATCCAACTGTTTTTCGGATTCCGGAACCTCGGGTGTATTTCTGCTCATCTGCAGCCATCCTCCTTTTTCAGTTGTTTTGTTTACCCACAAATTATCTTATCCATCAAGAAAAACGTTATACATATTTATTAAAAACACCCCATGTCCATTTAGGCAAAATGACAATCGCTTTACAAAAGAAATCACCTTTGCTAAACTGATTAATAGGTCGATGAGTATTAAGGAGGGCATGTTAATGGCGGGACACTCAAAGTGGGCAAATATTAAACATAAAAAAGGCAAGGCAGATGCCCTGAAAGGAAAAATATTTACCAAACTTGGCAGGGAAATTACGATTGCTTCTCGTGCTTGTGGAGGAGACATTGAAAACTTCCGTTTAAAAATCGCCATTGAAAACGCTAAATCACAAAATGTGCCCAATGAAAATATCCAACGGGCAATTCTTAGGGGGTCCGGCGGAGCGGAAGGCGTTACTTATGAAGAACTTCGTTATGAAGGTTATGGGCCCGGAGGGGTTGCCATCATGATTGATATATTAACGGATAACCGCAATCGTACTGCTGGAGAAATTCGCCATATCTTTTCCAAAAATGGCGGTAATATGGGTGAGACAGGCAGTGTGGGGTGGATGTTTCAAGATAAAGGACAATTGCGGATCTTGCGTGAGGGACTGCAGTTAAGTGAAGATGACTTAATGCTAATGGCCCTAGAGGGTGGAGCGGATGATTTTGAAACAGATGAGGAAGGGCATGTCATATACACCGCTCCTGAAGATATGGAGAACGTACGTCAGGCTCTGTTGGATCAAAATGTACCGGTTAGTGAAGCGGCGCTTAGTCCTATCCCCCAAAACACCATTGAGATAACCGATGCGGAACAGGCGCGGAAGCTGGTCCGCTTGATGGATGCTTTAGAAGACCATGATGATTCCCAAGGGGTGTATTCTAATTTTGAATTAGCGGATGACTTGGCGAACGAAGAGTTTTAGGATAACATTACACCTAACGGCAGAATGATCCCAGCAGCATAAAGATGATTTATACCCTCCTGGTTAGACCGGAGCTTAAAAAGGGTCAGGAGGGTTTTTAATTTTGTTTGTAAATATACCAAGCATGATTTTATCAGGGATTTAGAATTTTATAACGGTTTGGAATAATCGGCGACGAACACCGGCAACCTTGAAGCTTATTAATACAATGAGCGATCTTTATGGCAAAGACAGAAAGAGATAGCGAAGAAAAGGAATCATCTGTCGTCTGTCGAAATCTATATTGATGAAAGGAAGACGATTGATGATTATAGTGGGGATTGACCCTGGAACGGCGATTTTGGGGTATGGTTTGATTGAACAAAAGGGGAATCGCTTAAGAGCACTTGATTTTGCATGCTGGCGTACGCCTGCTCATACACCATTAGCAGAACGTTTGTTAATGTTATATGAAAAAGTTTTTCTTTACCTACAGGAAAACCAGCCGGATCACCTGGCAGTAGAAGAACTTTTCTTTAACCGCAATACCACGACCGCCTTGACGGTCGGGCACGCCCGGGGGGTAGTCTTATTGGCCGGAGCCCAGCAGGGAATTCCTGTGTTTGAATATACGCCGTTACAGGTTAAACAAGCGGTTGTAGGATACGGAAGGGCTGAGAAAAAACAGGTTCAACAAATGGTAAAAGGATTGTTAAGGCTGGATGAGGTTCCCAGGCCGGACGATGCGGCTGATGCCTTAGCGGTTGCGATCTGTCATGCGCATAGTTTTGCATTGAATCGGAGAATGGAGGATTTCCGATGATTGGGATGCTGCGGGGTAAAGTGTGGGAAATACAAGCAGAACGTTTGGTAATTGATGTAAACGGGACCGGATACATACTTACTGTACCATATAGCCTCTTAGCTAAGTCTTTTCCCGGGCAAGAACTGATCGTGTACACTCATGTGATTATGCGCGATGCTGATTTATCTCTTTACGGATTTTCTTC
>CAYWSF010000014.1:14625-16545 GCA_964460725.1 uncultured Desulfosporosinus sp. | reverse complement strand
TTGTGCTCATAGCACTTGTGATTCTGGCAATTTGGAAACTCTTTTTACCCCATGGCTCTAATGCTTATCTGCAAAAAACTGTTTCAAGCCGAGAGATCGTTGTTTATGTAACCGGAGCGGTTGAGAAACCAGGGCTTGTTAATTTAGCTCCGGATGCGCGCGTGGATGATGCATTAAAGCAGGTCAGCCCATTGTCGGAGGCTGACCTGGACAGTATGAATCCGGCCGAAAAGCTGAAGGATGGTCAAAAGGTTATCGTGCCGTACAAGATTCTTCCGGTTTCCTCTGAGTCCATGGTGGATGGTAATCTGATGAATACTGGAGCTGTTGGATCCGCACCAAATCCAAATTCAAAATATCTAGTGACTCCTGCACCCGCAGTGCCGGGTAGTGGTAAGATAAATATTAATACTGCAGGAGCAGTTGAATTGGACAAGCTGCCCGGCGTCGGTCCGGTGTTAGCGGAACGCATTATTCAATACCGTACGGAACATGGACCGTTTGCCCGGACGGAAGACTTAGAAAATGTGTCCGGTATTGGAGCAAAAACTTATGAGAAAATGGCTGACCAAGTGACGGTTGGTCCATGAGGGATCCTTGGATCTGGCGAGCGTCAGCCCTCTTGATTGGGGGTTTTAGCGGGGCGTATTTACCGGAACGGGTAAGCTTTTATTTTTTAGGGATGATCATATTATTGGGGATGCGCCTTATATGGTGGCGTCCGCGAGATTTCTGCGGGCGCGTGTTTCGACCGGAAATTCTGTTGCTGGGCGGAAGTTTGTTGATTGGCTTCGTGTATGGAGCACTTGCGGAACGGACTTTGCCGGAACCGATCACTGTGGAACATGTGAATATTGTTGGTCTTTTGAAGGATTGGAATATTGCCGAGGATAGGGCCGTAGGGATAGTTCGTCTTGAAGAAATAGGTACTTATTCTGCTATTAAGAATCAAAGCAGCAAGGCCATAGCGGATGGCACTGATACTCCGGCTGATCTGCAGCAGGAATTAGCCGGACAGTCTTATCGGCTGACGGTTTATGCGGATAAACTTGGTCAGCTTCCGGCAGAGTGGTTGCGAGTACAGCCCGGGGACCGGGTGAGCTTTTATGGGTACCTGGAAAGACCCAAATCCCTTGGAACTCCCGGTGCTTTCGACGCTCGTCTTTATTATGGGGTCAGAGGGTTAAGCGGTACGTTACGCGCGCAAAGTGATGTGATCCTGCTTTCTGCGGGGGAGCCCAGTTCAGTCTGGAAAATTCGTCAGCAGGTACGGAGCCGGCTGCAGGCTTGGGATTCTGCGGAAACGGGAGTATTAGAGGGCATCTTGTTCGGAGATTCCAGTCGTATTCCGGATGCGATACAAGAGGATTACAAGGTAACCGGAGTTCTGCATGTCTTTGCCGCTTCCGGTTCAAATGTGGTCTTTGTGATGGGATTTTCTTGGCTGCTCCTCGGTTTTTTGCCTCAGAAAATGCGAATTTGCGGGACAATAATGGTACTTTTACTTTATGCTGCCCTTTGTGGGGGGAATTCCCCGATTGTCAGGGCGACCGTTTTGGGAATTGTAGTTCTGCTTGGACGCTTAGGTCAGGGAAAAGTGGCCACGTTACGGTGGTTGTTCTTTGCGGCGGCAGGCTTATTTGTTTTGAATCCCTTAATCATTCAGGACCTTAGTTTTCAACTTTCCTTTGCCGCTGCCTGGGGAATTGTTGTACTCACCCCGCGAATCCGACAAGGAAAATTGCTGCAAAGTCTGCCCGGCCTTTTTCGCACCCCGGTTGCCGGAACATTAGCAGCCCAAGCAACCACCCTGCCATTATTAGTTTTTGCTTTTCATCGCTTATCTATAATCGGTTTTTTGGTTAATGTCTTTATTCTTTTTGTATTAGGCAGTGTGCTTGAAGTGGGACTGATTGGAGT
>CAYWSF010000014.1:3300-14615 GCA_964460725.1 uncultured Desulfosporosinus sp. | reverse complement strand
GCCCTTTCTTTTTTTGGCGGATTATCTGCTCCTTTTTTTCAGGTAAGTTTATGGCTTTTGGCAGGTGCGAATTTAATTTTAAAAGAGCTGGCTGAATTTCCCTATGCTGATGTCTGGGTGTTAAACCCAGGGCCAATTTTTGGGCTAATCTGGTATGGCGGGATGGGAATTGTATTGTGCGGCAAAGAACGGGTGCTTTTTTTTGTTAAGGTATGGCTTCTTCAACTTGGCAGAAGGTTGAAAGGCAGCTCGGCAAAAATACTTGAGCGTTGTCCTGTGGCGCTGTACGGCGTAAGACAACATTTTAAAGATACTATTCCGCCTGGATTTATCGGTCGAGAGCGGTTAGCCGTGCGTATCGCCGGTATATTACTAATATTTATTTTCTTGTGGAGCCCTTGGAATTCACAGAACGATCTGGAAGTGGTTCTGATCGATGTGGGGCAGGGGGATGCGATCTTAATTCGCACGCCTGAGAAGCATGCCATTTTGTTGGACGCAGGTCCGCGCAGTGAAAAGTTTGATGCCGGGGAGCGCATTGTTATTCCCTATTTGTTACATAATAGAATTGGACAATTAGATGCGCTGCTGATTACGCATGAAGACCAGGATCATATCGGAGGAGCCCGGGCGGTGCTCGCCAATATCCCGACAGATTGGGTAGGGGTACCGGCTGTCGGTGAGCGCTTGGAAAATGAAGATTGGCAGGAAGGGCTTCCGATGGAGCAACTTAATCAGTCAGGGAAATTGCAGATGCTTCAAATGGGCGATCGCATCGAGCTTGATTCAGGGGCTTGGCTGGAAGTTTTAGGCCCGCCCGTGATTCTGAAAGGGACGCGTTCGGACGCAAACAATAATTCGCTGGTGCTCAAGCTTCACTATCTGGGGCACAGTGTCCTGCTTACTGCCGATATGGGGCTAGAAGAAATGGAAGAGATTTATGAGACCGGTGTTGATTTGGAAAACAATATTTTTAAAGTGCCCCATCATGGCAGCCGTTTTTCCGTTGATAAAACCTGGTTAGATGAGATTCATCCCCAAGCGGTATGCATTTCGGTTGGAAAAAATACGTTTGGGCATCCTTCAGCGGAGGCTTTAGCGTATTGGGAAGAACGCCATATTCCAGTTTTGCGGACGGATGAATACGGTACTATCTGCTTCCGGTTAGGTGAACGCGGACTGGAAGTAAGTCCGGGGCGGTAATGAAAAACAAAATATAAAAACATGAGAATTATTATAAAAAATAAAATATTATAAAATGTATAAAAAGGAAACATTAGGTAACAATACTAAAGAACATCTCTTTTCTCCTCCTCTTTTCTTTTGCCCCTCCACTATAAGTGGAGGGCTTTTTTTCGTCCTTGCCATTTCCTCATAAAAGCTATAACATTCTTTCTGGAATAACATTTCTGGATATGAAAGAAGAAATCATGGAAATAAATCATTGATAGAATCCGGATTAAGGCAAAGGGGGCGGCAAGATGCGCAGCCTTGAACAAATTAAGGAAAGCATTGCCAAGGGAAAGATTCCAACGGTATATTTATGGTATGGAGATGATCGTTTCTTAATTCGCGAAGGATTAAAAGTCCTTAAGTCGTTTTATTGTATGACCGATCCCTCTGGAAGCGGGATTGAATCTGTTTCTGCAAACGATTTGTCTCCACGAGAAATTGTTGATAGTGCTAATGCGATGTCCTTTTTTCCCAACCGTCTCGTGATTGTGGAGGATGTAAACTATTTCCAAGATGGGAAGGCGGCAGAATTGGAGCCGTTTTACGACTACTTTGCACACCCTAACCCGATGACTTGTCTTTTATTTATCACCGAGGGGGTGCATAAAGGAAGAAAGTTTTATAAGCTTATCAATAAAACGGGAGAGGTTATCGAATTTTGCACACCGAAACGGGCACAAGAATGGCAGGTCTGGCTGCAGGCAGAATTAAAAGCACGGGATAAAGTGATGAATAGGCAAGCAGCTTCTCAATTTATTGAATGGACGGGACACCATACCGGCGTTTTAAGTCAGGAATTAGATAAGCTCGCCGTTTTTGTAGGTGAGCGCCGGCAGATCACTTTGGAAGACATCCAAGCGATAACTCCTCAATCGATTGAAATGAACATCTTTAATCTTTTAGATGCGGTGGCCGGCCGCTCTGCGGTAAAGGCTTTACAAGCCTTGTGTGAGGTGTTGCGCAAGGAACACGCTTTAAAAGTTCTGGGCATGCTGGTTCGTCAGGTCCGGCTTTTACTGGGGTGTGATTCCTTGCGCCGGCAGGGGGGAAATGTCACTGAGGTGCCGGCTGCATTAGGCATTTCACCTTTTGAAGCGCAAAAAGTCTGGCAGCAATCCACCCGGTTTTCTACGGAACAATTATCCAGAGCATTGTCCGAGTGCTTAAATACTGACTTGGCATTAAAAACTGGGGGCGGTGATCCGGGCTTACTATTGGAAATAATGATTATTAAGTTTTGTAGAGAAGCATCTTAGCAGAGTATAAAGATTTTAATAAGATTTTAATAAGATTTTAATAAAAAAGTAAGCGACAATTGCTGTCGCTTACTTTTTAAGCCCTTTAAGTTAATTACCCAGCTTGGGCAAAATGCTTTTTGAATTTTCTCGTCAAACGAGATTTCTTGCGAGCTGACATGTTCTTATGAATTACCCCCTCGGAGGCGGCTCTATCCAAAGCACGAGTAGCCTTTTTCAAAGCGAGCGCTGCAGTTTCGGAATCCTTTAAAAGGGATTCTTCAAAACGACGAATAGTAGTTCGCAAGGAAGATTTGGCAGCAGCGTTTTTAATCGTGCGAGCTTTGCGCAACTCAACTCTTTTAATGGCAGATTTAATGTTTGGCACTAATAGTCACCCCCATTCGATTATGTATACTTCTCACTTACATTACACAAGCTACATTCTAACATTAGGATATTATTTAATCAAGAAAATATCTGGTAATCTTAAATAAAATTTATTATTCCTGTACAAACTAAGCGAGTAGTTCAGGACATAAATAAAAAAGGAGGGTAAAAAATGATAATAGGAATGATTGTACGGTTTGTTGTCTCAGCTTTAGTTTTATTGTTGGTAAGTTATATTGTACCCGGAATTGAAGTAGCAGGGTTAACCGGTGCTTTGGTCGCCGCATTGGTAATTGCTGTATTGGGCTATGTAGTTGAAAGGATATTAGGCGATAAAGTAACCCAGAGGGGACGGGGAGCAGTTGGCTTTATTACAGCCGCAGTAGTAATTTACTTTAGTCAGTTTCTTGTTCCCAGTTATATTAGTGTTTCCCTCGTTGGGGCTTTACTGGCTTCACTTGTCATTGGGATTATCGATATTTTCGTTCCGACCACTATTCGTTAGTTTAGACAAAGCTATAAATATCGACTAAAAAAATCCTGATCGGTTCTACCTTGGACTTGTCCTTCATAATTCTTCAATAAGAGGAAGGGGGATAAGTCCTTTGTTACATGAAGACTATTATCATCGTCAAAAAAGACACTTCCGGAGCTGGAAAGTCAAAGAATGGACGCGCGGATTTCTTTTAGGCTTAGTTACTATATTAATAGCACTTGGCTTGGCTTATGCCCTCAAAAGCGGGGGTTCGCATGTGCTGATTGGATTCCTAACCCAACGGTCGTTTCCCTTTGAAGCCATTTTAATGGAAGGGATTCCCGGTTATTCCCAGCCCGAGCGCGCACGCCTGGACCTAACGAGAAATCAAGGAGCGGCGGTCGGTATGTTTTTATTAACAGGTGTCAATATTGCCGATCCACGGACATTTTTTCTGGGCTATTTTTCTCCGCCGCCTCAAGGTCCGGTACGGTTAGGGTGGGCTTACAATCCGAATGATCCGGAGTACGAAGGCCCTATTCTTGAACCGATTGAGCCTCAAAAAACTGAAGAAAACGCTGTGACTCCTGTGCCGGGGGCGAAAGGAATTAGCGTGGGTATTTATCATACGCATAATAGTGAGTGTTATGCCGGCGACGGAGGGCCGGATCATCGGTTTGGTGAAAATGGAGATATCGTGACGGTAGGAGAAACTCTTAAGAAGGCACTCGGACAATATGAAATTGGGGCTGTTCACTCGCAGCAAATACATGATGCCGTGGAATATATGAAAGCGTACAGCAAATCGGTTGTTACGGCAACTCAATTAATCAAAGATTATCCTTCGATAAAGCTTTTAATTGACGTTCATAGAAATGGCTTACCGCCCGGTGTTCAATCATCGATCACATTGAAAGGAGAAAGCATGAGTCGGGTGCTGATAGTGATCGGAAAGAAGAATCCGCAATGGCAAAAGAATGAAGCCTTGGCAAAGGAACTCATGGCCTTAGGAGAAAAGAAATATCCGGGGCTGTTTATGCCTTATATTAGTTACGCGGCTGATGCAAGGTATAATCAACATCTTTCTGACGGTGCTTTATTGTTGGAATTTGGGAGCCAATATAATACGTTGGAGGAATCTAATCGGACTGCCGAAGCTGTAGCAGAAGTCTTAGCAGATTATTTGAAAACAAAAAGTTAATTCGACGTTAATACCAAAACGATACAAAAACATCAATGTCCAAACATTAATGCAAAAACTAAAAATTAAACTTATTCTCGCTCGAAATTGGGTAAAGTTACTTTGTTGAATGTAATTGAACCTTTCCCTTTTAGCGACCTGTGAAAAATGCTATAATTCGGATGGTGGTTTAGGATCGCGGGGAAAGAGGTTCTCTCAATATGTCATCAACCAATCGTACAATTATGAAAGCTGCCGGATTTTTAATGGCAGCTCAATTGGTTTCACGGCTTTTAGGGTTTTTACGCGAATCACTAATAGCCGGTTTTTATGGGCAAGGCAGTGCTACGGACGCTTATAATGCTGCATTTATTCTTCCGGATTTATTATATTGGTTACTGGTGGGCGGTGTTTTAAGTGCCGCTTTTATTCCGGTTTTTTCCGAATACATAGCTAAAGGGAAAGAGGACGAGGGCTGGCAGGTAGTCAGTTCCACTGTTAATTTGATCCTTCTGACCTTAGGCGTACTGATCTTGATCGCGCTTATTTTTACTCCCCAATTTCTCCGTGTGATCGTTCCTGGGTTTGAGAAAACCGGAAATATCACTTTGACCATCCTCTTAACTCGCATTCTCTTGATTCAGCCGTTATTTATGGCGATAAGCGGGCTAATGATGGGAGTTTTGAATTCTTACAAAATTTTCTGGCCTTCGGCTTTAGGAACGGTTCTTTATAATGCCTGTGTAATTTTATTTGGAATAATTTTTGCAAACCCCGCGGAACCAGAGAGTATTTCAGGGTTTGCTATTGGCGTTGTAATCGGAGCTATTGTCAGTTTTGCCGTGCAAATTCCGGCTTTGCGCAAAGTGGGCGTACGTTACTATCCGATTATTGACTGGCGTAATCCTGGTGTCCGTCGGATAGTAGCTCTGGCCATACCGATCATCATCAGTTATTCTCTCAATCAAATTCAAGTAGTGGTAAATACCAGCTTGGGGTCATTACTGTCGCCAGGGAGTATTACAGCCATTTGGTATTCTTATCGTCTTTATCAGCTGCCGGTGGGGATTTTTGCTGTGGCTATAGCGGTAGCTGTCTTTCCGACTATGACAGAACAAGCATCTTTAAAACAATGGGATAAATTTCGGCAAACCATATCCGGCGGTATCCGGACGGTGATTTTTATTATCTTGCCAATCTCTGTCGGGATGATTATTTTGCGTTATCCATTGATTCGTGTTTTGTTTGAACATGGTGAATTTACTTCCAAAGACACTGCACATACGGCGATTCCGCTATTCTTTTTTGCCTTGGGAATTGTTGCACAGGCCGTGATCCAGATTCTGCCACGCGCTTTTTATGCTTTGCAAGATACTTGGACACCGGTAATATTAGGAGTTATAGGGATGGCAGTTAATATCCTGGCCATGTATGCATTGATTGGTCCTCTGGCTCACGGGGGGCTGGCTCTTGCTACGTCCATAGCTGCAGTTGTCAATATGTTGCTGTTGTTTTATAAGCTGCGGCAACGGTTGGGGCAAATGGACGGCGGGGCAATATTGCGGACCACGCTAAAATCTTTTATGGCGTCACTTTTAATGGCGGGTGTAGTCTGGGTGTGGAGTGAATGGCTGATCCAGTTAATAGGAGTTAGCAAGCTGCCTTCTTTAATTGTTCTGCTTACCGGAACTGCTATTGGAGCAGCGGTTTTTGCCGGGGTGGCAAAACTATTGAAAATGGAAGAGTTTGCACAGGTGATGCGGTTGATGAATCTTAAGAATCCATTTGCACGGAGAGCCGAGCGGTAATTAAACAGCTCGGCTCTTTTTCGGCTCTTTTACATGAATTGTTAAGATGATTCTGAAATTTGATCACTGCTGAAAGCAAACACTGAAACGAACGGATATTTTAATATAGATTAGATTTTTAAGTCAGATTGTTTCCGGGAAGATTACGTTCGGCCATTTCGATAGCCATTTTCACCATGTTGCCGCAGTTCCTTGAAGAAACTCCTCCAAATCCTTCTTGTTCAAGGATTCCCGCAAAACCTAACTCTTGAGCAATTTGTGCTTTTAACTGATCAGACATGATACCATTACGGCGTCTTGCCATGCGGATTCCTCCTTTGGATAGTTTCTTTCAAAAACAACATTTTGAAAGTGATATTAGTATAACTATTTGTCAAAGATAATATGTAAACAGGATATTGAAATCTTTTGGCAGTTAAGGATCGTAAAACCGCTTTTCCATTAAGTGATTGTTTTTAGTAATTTGAGGTGATTGTTCTTTTGAAAAAAAAGAGGTTATAATGAGGAAAAATTGTAATGGAGTGAAGATTGTTGCCATTATTATTTGGAACTGCCGGAATCCCGCTTTCCGCAAAGGATAAGTCCAGCGAAAGTGGAGTGCGACGCATACGGGAGTTGAATCTCGATGCTTTAGAATTAGAATTTGTGCGTGGCGTGCGGATGGGTGAAGAAAAAGCGAAAAAAGTAGGTGCCACAGCGACTGAGGAAAATGTGGCTTTGTCTTGCCATGCCCCTTATTATATTAATCTTAACTCGCGTGAGCCGGAGAAAATTGCAGCGAGCAGAAATCGGATTATTCAGACCGCACGAATTGCCCACATCTTTGGCGGACGGAGCGTTATTTTTCATCCGGCTTTCATGCATAATGATTCGTCGGCAGTGGTTCTTGGGAGGGTAGTGCGGGAGCTTAACTTAGTAAGGGAAACTCTCGCTGCGGAGGGAAATGACATAATTCTCCGCCCGGAAACGACAGGAAAAGGAACTCAATTTGGTGATCTGGCAGAGACCATTCGAATTGCTAAAGAGGCAGCAGGAGTATTGCCGTGTGTTGATTTTAGTCATCTTCATGCCAGAACCAATGGCAGGTACAATACTTATGACGAGTTTTGTGAGATCTTGGATCAGCTTGCTGAAGGGTTAGGAGAACCGTGGGTGAAAAATGTTCACTTTCATATTTCCGGCATTGAATATGGAATAAAAGGCGAGAAGAGACACCTTGTCTTAAGGGAATCAGACTTGCGTTATGAGGAATTACTGAAAGCCTGTCGGACATTTGGCGTGGAAGGGTTGGCCATTTGCGAAAGCCCGAACCTGGAAGAAGATGCCCTGCTCTTACAACAAACTTATCTGGCCCTAAGTTAGGAACTCATTCTGCTTAACCGTATATGCTTATAATGAGGGAGTGTCTATTAATCAGGGCCGGTTAATCTTTTTTCTGAGATTAGTCGCGTATACAATGACAGAGGATGATTATAATCGGTACACATTTGTCCTGGAGAAAATTACTAAATAATCACATTGTTAAAATATTCTCTTGTCAGGAGACTGAAAACTTGTTAATATGTAATACGGAATACATAATACAATAATACTTTTAATTCCAAATATTGCTCAAAAACCCATGAATATACACCTTGATTAATGAAGTTAATGGTGGTACATTGTCTTGTCAGGCGATAAAAGTTTTGTTATCATATAGAAACTGTAGGAACTGTGGCACTATAAGAATTGTAGGAGCTGTTGATGATGAAGTTTGCTTGCTATATTAAATCGAAAATACACGTCTAAGTGAAGCTGCAATAGAGTAAAGGAGGAGAATGTGTTGGTATTAATCTGGGTCTGGGAATCTCGCATGGAACTTACCGGGTAATTTATGAAAGCGGCAATCATTTGGCAATAACGAACTTAAACGGGATATGAGGATATGCGTGATGATTTTTGACCAATTACCAATTATTGATAAATAAAAGGAAAAAATTATTTTTGGTAATTAGGGAAACTGCGGGTAACTCCAATAAAGATCATGTTGAAAACGGACAGCCTTGTTAAACCTGTTCTGTTAACCATTGGTCTTTTGTTGTTTAAGAAACAAAAATCAGGAAAAATTAGCTAACCGGTTAAGCAAAGTTAATAAAGGAGTTAAGGCTATGGCAGACAATGTTGAGGGTGTGGTCATTGAAGGAATCATCTGGCGACATGTCAAAATTGTAAAAGTAATTGACTGACTTTTTTAAGGAGGTGTGTAGATGTTAAAGAAAATTAAATGGGGTATTCATTCTGATCCTCACAAAACCCCTACTGAAAGTAAGGCGATTGAAAATGGACAATTACCAGGCAAAGTAATTCTTCCGGTCCGACAGCATATCGGAGCTCCTTGTGAACCCCTTGTGAAAAAAGGGGTTTCCGTAAAAAAAGGACAGGTAATTGCCTCCAGTGACGCGCCGGTGTCAAGTAATATTCATGCCACTATTTCAGGCACGGTGGTTGATGTTTCGAACAAGCCGCACCCCGGATTGGGAGACGGCTTAGCAATTACCATTGAGAGTGATGGTCTGGATCAATGGGAGGAAGGAGTTCTGGTTGAACGCGACTGGAAAACCTTGAATGCAGACGAACTAATTGAAATTATTAAAAATGCCGGCATAGTTGGTTTAGGCGGGGCAACTTTTCCGACGCATATTAAACTGCAACCGCCCAAGGAAGCCAAGATTAACACTCTGATCATAAATGGTGCCGAATGTGAACCATATTTAACATCGGATCACCGGATGATGCTTGAATATACCGATCGCCTGATCACCGGAGTTTTAATCCTCAAGAAAATTTTAGGAGTAAATGAGGCGATTATCGGGATTGAAGACAACAAAATGAACGCTGTTGAAGCAATAAGGGCTGCTTTGCCTGATCAAAGCATAAAGGTGGCAGCAGTTCCCACCAGGTATCCTCAAGGCGGCGAAAAAATGCTTATTAATACTTTGGTTAATCGTGAAGTCCCTTCGGGGAAACTGCCCCTTGATGTTGGTGTGGTGGTTCAGAATGTCGGTACGGCAGTTGCTGTTTGCGATGCCGTCCAACACGGTATTCCTCTGCTCGAAAGAATTGTCACAGTGAGCGGCAGCGCCATTAAGGAACCGAAAAATCTTAAACTGAGAATTGGCACCTCCTTTGCCGATGTCATTGAGCAATGCGGTGGCTTGAATTTTAAGCCGGAAAAAATAATCATGGGCGGTCCTTTTATGGGTATGGCGCAATATACGACCGAAGTTCCGATAATCAAAGGGGTAAACGGGATTCTTGCTTTAGGTAAAGCAGATCTTAACAGCGGCACGGAAACGAATTGTATTCGGTGCGGCCGATGTGTAGAGGCCTGTCCAATGGGCTTGAACCCCACTATGATCAGCATTTTGGCAGAAAGAGGGCTTTTTATCGAAGCGAAAGAGGAATACCATGTGCTGGACTGTATCGAATGTGGTGCTTGCACTTTTGTTTGTCCTGCCAAAAGAAAGCTGACTCACTATTGTCGATATGCCAAGGTTTCAGCCGCAAAGGGGGGTAATTAATTGTGAGTGTAATGAACGGAGTGGAACAGGCTGAGAAAAGTCTCCTGCATGTTTCCTCATCACCACATATTCTAGCCAATGATTCTACTCAGAAGATCATGTGGACTGTCATTTTAACGTTAACGCCGGCAATAGTCTTTGCCGCATATCACTTTGGAATGCCTGCGGTGATTACCATGGCTATTGGTGGGATATCGGCAGTTGTTTTTGAAGCATTGTCACAAAAAATCTTAAAAAAACCAATTACAATTAGTGACGGAAGCGCGTTATTAACCGGTTTGCTTTTGGCCATGTGTTTGCCTCCTGCAGTCCCGTTCTACCTTCCAATCGTGGGCTCGTTTATTGCGATTGTAATAGCAAAGCATTCGATGGGAGGTTTAGGATTTAATATTTTTAATCCGGCTCATATTGGCAGAGCAGCCTTAATGATTTCCTGGCCGGTGGCGATGACTACCTGGACGAGTATAGCTCCAACCGTAGACACAATTACCAGTGCTACTCCATTGAACATTTTAAAACAACAAGGGTATGAAGCTTTAGTGACTACCTTTGGCAGTACGTCCCATATGTATGAGTCATTGTTTTTCGGCTTTAGGAACGGATGTATTGGTGAAACGTCTGTTTTATTGCTGGTGCTGGGCGGACTGATACTGATCTATAAGCGTTATATTGACTGGGTCGTTCCGGTTGCTATGATTGGTACGGTTGGAATCCTTACTTGGATATTCGGGCCCAGTGGAGTTTTCACCGGCGATCCTTTTTTCCATATGATGGCCGGCGGCCTGATTATTGGTGCGTTTTTTATGGCTACGGATATGGTTACCACTCCGATCACAAGAAAAGGCCAGATAATCTTTGGGGTAGGCTGCGGTGCAATAACTGTTCTCATCAGACTTGTCGGCGGCTATCCTGAGGGTGTCTGTTATTCTATTCTTTTGATGAATTGTGTAACACCGTTAATTGATCGTTACGTACAGCCGGCACGTTTTGGAAGGAAGTGAGATAATCAATGAGTTCAACGGCACAATCTACTGAAAAACATACTGATGCTAGCAACAGTGTTTTAAAAATTGCTTTTAATCTTATCGCTGCATGTTTAATATCCGGCCTGATTATT
Organism: uncultured Desulfosporosinus sp.; assembly: GCA_964460725.1. Taxonomy (GTDB): domain Bacteria; phylum Bacillota; class Desulfitobacteriia; order Desulfitobacteriales; family Desulfitobacteriaceae; genus Desulfosporosinus. Next base: position 3,617 of record CAYWSF010000014.1, on the reverse strand, counting down.
GGCGGCGTCTATGCTTTGACTGCTGAAACAGCAGCACAAAAACAAATTGAATTAAAAAATCTTTCCCTTCAAAGTTTGGTAGAAGGAGCGGATACTTATCAAGAAATACCCGAAAAACCCGAGTGGTATGAAGCGATAAAAGATGGCCAAACAATTGCCTACATCGCGCCTGCAGAGAGCTCTGGTTATTCAGGGGCGATTAAACTGCTGGTAGCGATTAGTCCTGATCAGAAGGTTATGAAGTATACTGTACTGCAAAGTGGTGAGACACCCGGTCTGGGAGATAAAGCATATAAAGAACCTTTTACCGGACAGTT